>JAVBUY010000114.1:0-7159 GCA_031554855.1 Eubacteriales bacterium | reverse complement strand
TGGTGATCCTCAGGGCTGACCTCGCGCTCGAGCATCTTGGCAGAGATGTCCACCGCCATGTTGATGGCCTGGGTGCGCACAGCCTCCTTGGCCTCCAGCATGATCTGGTTGGCCTCGGCCTGCGCGTCGTCCAGCATCTTCTTGGATTGCTGCTTGGCGCGGTCAATGATCTCGTCGGCGGTCTTTTGTCCCTGCTGCACGCCGGTGGCGATGGCCTGTGCCGCGTCGATCTTGCTCTGCTGTTGGGCCTCGTCCAGCGTGTGCTGGCGGGCGTCGGCAGCGCGCTCTTTTTCAGCCGCGTCGGCCAGTTCCGCGTTGACGCGGGCCGAGCGGGCATCCATGAACTTGCGGATCGGCTTATAGGCAAACACGCGAATCGCCACGAACAAGATGACCACGTTGATGACGTGGAACAGGATGTCCGTGGGGCTCAGCAGCTTCATAAACTCTTGCATGTCCGTTCCTTCCTTCCCTGCGGAGTGGGTATTGCGCAGACCTTACGCGGCGATCGAGCCGGGCAGCACGAAGATCAGCAGGATGGCGACGAACAGGCCGTAAATGGCCGTGGTTTCCATCATGATCAGGCCGAACATCAGCGAAGAGTTGATTTTTCCAGCGGCTTCGGGTTGACGGGCGATGGACTCGACGGCCTTGCCGGTGGCATTGCTCATGCCCAGCGCGGCGCCGATGCCGGTCAGGGCGGCGATAGAGGCGGCAATAGCGATTAGTCCCAGTACGCTCATGGTGATTTCCTCCCAAATATGTTGTGATGGCGTGGTGATATGTTCAGGCCAGGGGGCCGAAACGCGGGTTTACTCGGTGGCTTCGCTGATGTAGTTCAGCGTTAAGAGGCCGAATACAAAGGTCTGGATGGCGACGTGGATCAGGTTGAAGTACACCGACAGCACGGCAGGCAGCACCAGCGGCAGCACCGCGTAGATCAGCTTCATGATGATGCCGCCGACCAGCACGTTGGCGAACAGACGCAGCGCCATCGAGATCGGCGCGATGCAGTCGGTCATCAGGCGGATGACGCCAATGAACACGTTGGGCGACATCATGCGCTTGACGCGCAGCTTGAGGCCAAACTCTCTGACTGCGGTGATGTTGACCAGCGCGAAAGTGGTCAAGCCCAGCGCCAGCGTGCAGGATAGGTCCTCGGTGGCGGGCGGCAGGCCGAACAGCTCGATCAGCGTCGCGCAGGCGACATAGGCCATCAGCGTCAGCACCACCGGCGCGACAAAGTCGCCGTTGTGCCCCACTTTGTCCTTAGCGAACTTGTACACGCCGTCCACGATCATCTCCAGCAGATTCTGCACACCCTTGGGCTTGTCGGTAAAGCGCGCGATGCGCGGGCGCAGGCACAGCAATACGACGAGCAGGATGGCTGTCACCGCCCATCCGACGATCACCGACACGCCGAGCTGCATGCCGAAAAAGTCAATGCGGTGGGGCATGATGGAAATTTCCGGTAGGCCTCCCTTGGCGGCTTTGTGCCCCGCTTCCGCCAGGAACCCCAGTGCGTATGTCATGGCCGGCCATTCCTCCTATTTTTGCGCTTGCCGACGATAGAGCCGCCAGCATAGTATGCCCGCGATCAGCAGATAGCCACCGATCGCCACGCCTGCCCCCAACAGCAGCGCAGCCTTTCCGCACGCCGTCAGGGCAATAAAAAACCCCACCCACAGGGGGAGCTTGATGGATAGCAAGAGTGCGCGCACTGTGCCAGACGACGCGCGCGATACCACGCGCGTGAGCCACGCCTGCGCGGCCACTTGCACCACCGCGAGTACACAAGCAATAAGGTAGCTCATCTTGTGCACTATACACCTTTGCATGCATCCGTGCAAGCATGCCAGCGAGAATTCCCGCTGGATTTTTGATGCAAACCATCGTTTTTTAAGATTATACTGCATTTTTCTCCAGAAATCTCTCGGTTGTGCTTCTTTTCGCCGGTTTTCTCGATCTGGCCGATGCTTCCAAACGTTTGTTCAATAGAATTGCATTGTGACGGGGAAAGCAGTATACTATTCGCAGCGTGGGACATCCTTGTGATTCCCAATACTGGAAAAAGGCGGGTGTGTATGTCGTATCTATTCTTGTCCACCACCACCGCGGAATCGGCTTCCGCGCTGACCACCTTCATCCACAATTTTGAGATCGTCTTTGCGCAAATCATCTCGCTGATCACCCATGCGCTGGAGATCATGGGCGTGGTCGTGCTGGTCATCGGCGCCAGCAAGGCGTTCTACAACTACTTCGTGAAAAAGAGCGGCGCGAACGTGCGCCTGGATCTAGCGCAGAGCATGGCGCTGGCGCTGGAGTTCAAGCTGGGCGGCGAAATTCTGCGCACCGTGGTCGCTCGCGATTGGAACGAGATCCTGACAGTCGGCGCGATCATCATCCTGCGCGGTGTGCTGAACTTCCTGATTCATTGGGAAATCGGCAACATCAAGCACGACAACGAGATCATCCAGCACGAGCTGGCTGTGGAAGAGAAGAAGCTCTCGCAGACCACCTGATCGGAGGCCTCCCGATGGCAGACGCATTGGACTTCAAGAAGCAGTATAAGGATTTGTATCTGCCCAAAGCCGAGCCGGTGCGTGTTGACGTGCCCGAGATGCCCTTGCTGATGCTCGACGGCGCGGGCGACCCGAACGGCGAGGCGTATCAACAGGCGGTCAGCGCGCTCTATGCGCTGGCCTACACCATCAAGATGAGCAAGAAGGGTGACGTGTCCTTCCCGGGCTATGTCGATTTTGTCGTGCCGCCGCTGGAGGGCCTGTGGTGGATCACCGGCAATGTGTTCGACTTTGACCGGCGCGACAACTGGCTGTGGACCAGCATGCTGCGCATGCCCGATTTTGTGGATCAGGACGCGCTGGCGCTGGCCAAGCAGCTCTGCGCCAAGAAGAAGCCCGACGTCGATGTGTCGCGGGTACGGCTGGAGCGCTTTACCGAGGGGCTGTGTGTGCAGATGCTGCACATCGGTCCCTACGCCACCGAGCCGGACACCGTGGCGGCGATGCGCGCATTCATGGACAAAGAGGGGCTCAAGGACATGACCGGCGACGTGCGCAAGCACCACGAGATCTACCTGTCCGACCCGCGCACCGCCGCGCCGGACAAGATGAAAACCGTACTGCGGCATCCGGTGGAATAAGATACGCAGCAAAAGAGAGATTCCTCGCTGTGCAGAGCGTAGCGAGGAATCTCTTTTTGTGTGATTGATTTACTGCGCGGGCGGCGCGGGCGTGGGCTCGGGTTGCGGCGCCTCGGTCTGCACAAAGCTGGCCATCACATAGCCCTCGACCACGTCGGTCTTGACCTTGATCCACCCGCCTTCAGCCTGTTCTAGCACCAGCAGCGGCTGGCCATAGTACAGCATTTGCAGTACGCTGCCTTGCGTGCTCGGCTGGTCGCGCAGGTTCAGCGTGCTGTTCTGCCCGATCTGCGTCACCACCGCGCGCCATTGGCCGTCCTTCGCCTGCTCGGATACCGGCATCAATGTGGGCTTGGGCGTTGGGGTGGCGGGCGGGCCGGGCGTCGCCAGGAACACCGCGTCCACTGCGGGCATCAGCGTCGCGAACGCGGTCTGCATGCGGAACTCAATGCCCGGATAGTAGAACTGCAATATCTTGCCATAGTCCCAGTTCTCGGCGGCAGCCATCTGCTCGGCACCGCGCTGGCTCAGCCCCACACCGTGCCCAAACCGGCGCGCTTCCAGGATGAACGCGTTCTCGCTCTCGGTGACGGTCATGATCTCGTTATGCTCCGAATTGATGGACAGATTGAGCACCGCCTCCACATCCGGGAACAGATTCAGCTCGATGACCAGCGGCTGCTCGATGGGCAAAAAGTCGCTCCAGGTCTCGACAGGCTGGGTCTCGCTGGGCGTCGCCTTAGGCGCGGGCGTAGCGGTATCATCAAAGGAATCGTCGGCGTCCTGCACCGGCGCGATCACGCGCTTTTGCCCCTCGGCGCGCACAGTGAGCTTCAGTTTGGTCATTACGCGCGAAGGCGCGGGATACGCAGGCGAGGTCACTTCCACCGCGTCGATGGCGGTCAGCTTGACGCGCGCCGCCTCGTCGCTATAGCCCTGGCCGTGCGCCTGCTCAGTCAATTCGCCAAAAATCAGCGCGGTCAGTGCATCATTGCCCAGGCCCGCAGCGGGGACGGTGCGCGGCAGCGAGAATCGCCGCACTTCGCTGAACGGGTTGGCGACATCGTACGGATCGTCCTTGAGGACAAACAATTCCTTGTCTCCTCCGCCCCACACATGCTGCATCAGCTCGGTCTGTCCACCATTGCTGGCGGTGTAGTAACAGCGGGCAAGATCCCTGCCGATATAGCCGCAGATGCCGCGCGTCTCCAGTATGGCCTTCTCGGCCTGCGTGTTCTCGGCGTTCGCGCCCTTGTACACTTGGTCGTTGGTGTTGTCGGTCACGTCGTAGTCCTGGTTGCCGCCCAGCTTGCGCTGTGCATAGGTGCGCGCCGACACGGCCTGCGCTTTCAACGCTTCCAGTGGGAAACTGTTGCTCATTTCATAGGGCACAACGCCCAGCAGATATTCCTCCATCGGGATGTGCAGCACTGCGCGCAGCACGCCGTCTTTCTGCGTCAGGTGCAGATCCCCGGCATACAGGCCGAACCCGCCGTTGATGCGCAGCCCATTTTCTTCCAAGGAATTGATGGCGTGGCGGCGCAGCACGATTTCTTTTTCCGCCCTGAGCGCCATGCCCTCGTAATAGAGCATCAGCGCGCCATCCACCCCCACCGACACGGCCACCTTGCTGCCGCGCTGAAAGGAGATGCCCTGCGGCTCTAACGAGTAGCTACCGTCCATCTGCACGTCGATGCGGTCGGTGAGCGCAAGGCGTGTCATCAGCACGCGCACGATCCCCTCGCCCGCTTTCTCCGCTGACGCGGCCATGGGCAACATGCCCGCCAGCACCAGGGTCAGCGCCAACAGTGCCGCCGCATATCGCTTTGTTGTGTGTATTCGCATCGTCTTTCCTCTCCTATCGAGCGCCAGCGCGCGATCGCCATGTGCTTGCATATGTTATGAAACGATCTGCAATAATTGATCTCTTGATAGCTTAACAGGTCTTGACGGCGGATGCAACCCGCGAACGCGACTTGGTGAAAATTGCGAATGCAAAAAAATCGGGTGCCGTCCGGCATTGCGCTTTTGCTGCCTTGCATGGCACCGGCCTTGGCTTTCGCATAGCAAAACGCCGGGCACCAAAGCCCGGCGCCAGTGCGAGAAAATCAGGGGCGCAGCCATTCCGTCATCGGAATCTCGTGAAACAAATCCAGGAGAATCCGGTTGTCGGGGTGCTCGTCTTTTCCCCGGAACTCGACCGGCATATAGTAGTAACTGCGACCGCCAGCCATATACATTGTGCAGCTATCCGCCGCGATATCCAGGGTGACGCTGCTGCCGTCGGCCATCGTAAGGGTCAGCAACGCATACCCAAACGGACACTTTGACACCTGCCCTTCTCCGCTGTCCTCCGCCCCGGCCATCAGCGATTCGATGCGCGCCAGCGGTTCGGCGTCCACCAGGGTTTGGCAGAACGTCTGCGGCACCGCATCTCCTGCCTCGACAGGCAATTGCGTATAGCGGAGCGTCGCGGCTATCACCTGGTGAATTTGCGCCGGGGAAAAAGGCGGCGGAGCGGCGGATGGCGCGACAGCCTGCACCAAAATGGGTAGGATGCACAAAGCGGCCGTGAGCCAAAACATGGATTTCTTCATCCTTTCCCCTCCCAGATGTTTCTACCTAAATAAACGAAGCCAGGCAAGAAATTCTTGCCTGGCTGGAAAAATACGTTTGGCGCGCGCGCGGTAAAGACACAGACAGGCCCCTTATCCCCGGCCGCCCAAGGCTGGGCAGAAGCGTCCTAGCGCTAGGAAACGCAAGCCAGGCGATCGAGGCGTATCGTGTCATACGCCGAGGAGACTGGCGCAGCGATGACACCGCGATGGGGCGCTTATCCCCGGCCTTGCCTTACGCCTTGCCGTTGCAGCCCATAACGTGCGTAATCTTGTGCCGCACCATATCGCGCAGCGCATCGCGCGCGGGCGACAGATACTGACGGGGATCGAAGTGATCCGGATGCTCGGCGAAGTACTTGCGGATTTCGCCGGTCATGGCCAGGCGCAGGTCGGAGTCCACGTTGATCTTGCAGACCGCCATACTGGCCGCCTTGCGCAGCATGTCCTCAGGCACGCCCTGCGCGCCGGGCATGCTGCCGCCGAACTTGTTGATCATATCGACATACTCGGGCATGACCGACGACGCGCCATGCAGCACGATCGGGAAGCCAGGCAGGCGCTTGCCCACCTCTTCGAGGATATCAAAGCGCAGGCGCGGTTCGCCCTTGAACTTGAACGCGCCGTGGCTGGTACCGATCGCGATGGCCAGCGAATCCACGCCGGTGCGGCTGACGAATTCCTGCACCTCGTCGGGGTCGGTGAACGCGGCGTCGGCGTCGGTCACGCTGACCGCGTCCTCGATGCCGGCCAGGCGGCCCAGCTCGGCCTCAACGACCACGCCGTGGTCATGCGCGTAGTCGACCACCTTCTTGGTGACCGCCACGTTCTCTTCAAACGTATGGTGCGAACCGTCGATCATCACCGAGGAAAAGCCGCCGTCGATGCAGCTCTTGCAGGTCTCGAAGTCCGCGCCGTGGTCCAGATGCAGCGCGATGGGCAGGTCGGTGTCAATAATGGCCGCCTCGACCAGCTTCATCAGGTAAATATGCTTGGCGTACTTGCGCGCGCCTGCCGATACCTGCAGAATCACCGGCGCGTTTTCCATCTTCGCCGCCTCGGTGATGCCCTGCACGATTTCCATATTGTTGACGTTGAACGCGCCGATGGCGTAGCCGCCCTCGTAGGCCTTCTTGAACAGGTCCTTGGTGGTTACTAATGCCACTTGTTCCACTCTCCTTCATCAATTCCATACTCGAATATATATTATAGCACATCGTGCGCATTTGGGTAGGGTTTTTCGCAATCTTTGCCTAGGACGACAAATTCCATATAGTCTTGTTTACACAGTGGATTCTTTCTGCTATCATAGAGAGGTTGGCAAGGTGACAGATCATGAAAAGGTGAAGTGAGCCAGTTGGATTTTCTCTTGGATATCCTC
>JAVBUY010000145.1:0-5750 GCA_031554855.1 Eubacteriales bacterium | reverse complement strand
CCGGCGATTCGATCCTGGATCTGGCGCGCGAGCTGAAAAAGCGCAAGGCTAACCGCATCTATGCCACCGCCACGTTCGCATTCTTCACCGACGGTCTGGCCGCGTTCGAGCGCGCCTACGAGGAGGGCATTCTCACCAAGGTGATCTCCACCAACCTCACCTACCGCACGCCGCAGCTGCGCGCCGCGCCCTGGTACGCCGAAGCCGATATGGCCAAGTACATGGCCTACATTATCGCCACGCTCAACCATGACCAGTCGCTGGCCGGCCTGCTCAACCCCTGGGATCGCATCAAGGCCGCGCTCAATCGCTATCATCAGGATCAAGCGCAGTCTGGCATCCGGCTGGTGTAAAAGCCCACAAAACAAAAGCCTGTCTTTGGAAAAAAGACAGGCTTTTTTGTTACGCCGGAAACTCCCGCTTTCTTTGCCTGACCAGGCTGACCCCCAGACACAGCGCCACCACCAGCGCCGACAGCCCCACATATAGCGGGTTCGGCCCGTGCAGCGCGACGCTGCCCGAGGGGACGTAGCGGATCGGCGAGAGGAAGTTGAGCGCGTGCATGCCCTCGATCTCCACGTACGCGCCGACCAGATACGCTGCGATCAGCACGATGGCGGCCAGCCCCATGCCGCGCGAATAGGTCTTGGCCAGCGCCGCGCAGAGCAAGCCAATCGCCGCCAGCACCCATTGCGTCAGCAGCATGCCCACCGATGCCAGCGCGATGCCGCGCAGGGTTGCCGCCGACGCGTCCACCGGCAGCATGGACAGCACCGAAAACGCAGTGCACACCGCCCACACAATGAACACGGCCATCGCGGCGGCCAACGCCTTGGCGCGCAGAATGCGTCCGCGCGTTTGCGGCGTGGTGTAGAGGAACTCGGCGGTCTTGTCCCGCAAATCGCGCGACACCACGCCCACGCCGGTGAACATCGCATGCGCGAAGGCCAGCAATCCGCACCAGTAGTACATGCAGAGGTAATAGCCCAGCGGCGTGGTGAAGTCCACCCGATAGATGCCGAACAGCACTTGTGCCAGCGGCGGAATGGCCACCAGCGCCGGGGTAACCATGTCGAGATACTGATTCACGAATGGGTATTCCAGGATGCCAAACACTGCGGTCAGGCCGATCAGCGCGCACCAGATGATCAGCCCGCGCCGCATCAGCCGCATTTCTTTGAAAAAAATCGCTTTCATCCTCGTTCCCTCCCTCTCACGCAGACATCAGCACATCGCGCCGCGAGTAGACGCCATACGCAGCCGCCAGGCACAGCACCAGGCACACAGAGAAAGCGATCAGCGACGTGCCGCTATAGTGGCCGGTGTCCATGATGTAGCCCGAACCAAAGTAGGTGAACGGCGACAGCAGCGCGGTGAGGGTATTGCCCACCTTGCGCGAAAACGCGGCGATGATATAGAAGAGGAAGCCGATGCCCGACGCCGCGCCGCCCGGGGTGCGGATATGCGGCCACAGATTGCCGACCAACGCGCCGATCGCCACGAACGCCATTTGCAGCAGCCAGAAACTAACCGCGATGCGCCAGAACATGCCGTTGGCGAAACCGGGGATGCAGCCCGCCGCCGACACCACCGACCCAATGATGTAGCACAGGCCGACCAGCGTCGCCGCCACCGCCGCCGCCAGCACTTTCGCCAGGAAAATGCGCGTGCGGTTATGCGGTGTGGTCATCAGGAAGTCGGCGGTGCGGTGCATATATTCCTTGGCAAACACCGAGATGCCGAAAAACAGCCCGTTCATCGCCCCGGCGATCGCCGCAAACGAGGTCAAAAAGCCATACACACCCAGCGGCTCGGACAGATGGCGCATGCTCGCGCCGATGCTCTCCATGAGGTCGTTATGGATGCGCATACTCTCACTATAACCGCCGCCGACGATCATGCCGACGTACACCGGCAGCATCGCATAGATGCACAGCGCCAGCACGCCGCCCCACCACAGGATCGCGCCGCGCATCTGCCGCAGTTCAAACCGAAAGATGGCCATGCGATCCCTCCTATTGATAGTAGTGCAGGAAGATCTCTTCGAGCGTTGGCTCTTGGATGAAGATGTCGGTGACGCCCAGCGTATGCAGGCGTGCCAGCAACTCCGCCACATTGCCCTGGAAAATAAAGCTGGTGCGGTCGCCCCGCTGCTGGAAGTCGGCGATGTGTGTGCCGTTGAAGGTTTTCGCATCCACTGGCTGCTCGCAAGTCAGCTCGATGCGCTTGTAGCCCTGTTCGCGCAGCTCGCTGACTTTTTGCAGGCCGATGAGTTTGCCCTCCTTTAAGATGGCGACACGCTCGCACAGGCGCTGCACCTCACTCAACACATGCGAGGAGAACAGGATCGTGACGCCCTTCGCGTTCTCCTCGCGCAGAATGTCAAAGAAGGTCTGCTGCACCAGCGGGTCGAGGCCGCTGGTCGGCTCGTCGAGGATCAGCAGCTTGGGCTCATGCATCAGCGCGCAGACAATGCCCACCTTCTTCTTGTTGCCAAAGGACAGGTCGGCGATCTTGCGCGTCACATCCAGGTGCAGTCGCTGGGCCAGCTCCAGCCCGCGTGCGCTGTCCTTTTGGCCGAACAGCGCGGCGGTGTACTCCAGCAGCTCGCGCACCCTCATGCCTGCGTAGTAGTTCGACTCAGCGGGCAGGTAGCCCACATCCTTGGCGATGCGCTCCGCGTCGCGGATGCAGTCCATGCCCAGGATGCTCGCGCTGCCGCCAGTCGGCCGGATCAGCGCCATCAGCGTGCGGATCGTCGTAGATTTGCCTGCGCCGTTGGGCCCGATGAAGCCAAAGATCTCGCCCGGCTCCACCGAGAAGGTCACATCTTCCACACCGCGATACTTGCCGTAAAATTTGGTCAGTCCCTTCAGATCGATCACCGGCTGTGCCAAAGTGCAGTCCCCCTATCCTATTTGTAGAACATGCTTCGCAAAAATGCCAGGTATTCCTCGAATTCCCGCTCGATCGTCTCATAGGTCGTCTCATAATCCGCCATCGAATCGCCGCGCTTGGCCAGCTCGGCGGAATAGCCCTGCATGAACCAATAGATCACTTTCAGCGCTTTGTCAATGTCGATGCCCTCGCGAAACAGCGAGCGGTCGGCGCGCGCTATCATCTGTCGCATCAGGCCGTCGAGCGGGCTCTCCAGCCCCAATAGCTCGTCGCCGAACTCCTGCTTGGCGGAAAAAAATGCACTCATCAGGAAGCGGATGTCGGCGTTGCCGGACAAAGACAACTGAATCGCCTTGAGCGAAATGTTCCATAGGCTCAACAAATAGTCGCGGCTCTCCAGGCTGACGTCGGCATACGCCCGCACCACCGAGGCGGCGGCGCGGCGCATCAGAAAGAAGAACAGCTCCTTCTTCGTACCGAAATAAAAGAACAGCAGCCCCTTGGAAATGCCCGCCTGCTTACAGATTTCGTCGGTGGCGGCGCGGTTATAGCCCTTCTCGAATTCGGCCATCGCCGCGTCCAGGATGCGCTGGCGCTTGTCGGGCTCCAGGGTGTAAATCTTGTGCACGCTGTCATCCCGCGTCAGCAGCGACGCGGTGTCAGGCGTACTGGCCATAGCGCATTCCCCCTCGTACTTGCATTGACTGATCAGTCAATTCTCTTGCATTGTAGCGCAGATTGACCGGTCAGTCAATCCCCTTTCGCCAATTTTACGCGCCACAGGCGGCGCGCCAGCAGCGCGGTGGCCAGCCCGGCAATGCCCGCCATCACGAAAAAGATTGGCGAAATCGTCGGCATCCGCCCCGACAGCGCGCGCCCGAGCAGACCCGCCGCGCTGCGCGCCAACCCAAATCCCACCACCGCCGACAGCATTTGCCCGGTCGCGCGGCTGCACGCGGGCACAACCTGTTGCACATACTTAACCATCGAGAACGTCAGCACCACCATGCCCCCCGCGTGCAGCAGCTGCGTCGCGAAGGCAGGCCAGACGCCCCGGCACAGCGCCACCAGCAGCCAGTGCGCCGCCATGCTCGCGCCAGACAGCACCAGCAACTTGGGCGCGCCCAGCCGCTTCAGCAATCGATCCGCCGCCAGCAGGAACGGCGCCTCGCTGATCGTCGCCACCAGCACCGATGCGCCATACAGCGCCCGGCTGCCGCCCAACGTGTCGGTGAACAGGCTGGGAAAAAACGCGAAGTACATGCCTTGCGTCATTTGCAGCGCGGCCACCAGCAGCAGCATCCACAACAAATCATGGTTGCGCAACAATTCCACAAGCCGCCCCGTTTCTTTTTCGCGCGGGCAGCTTGGCACCTTCGGCACGCCCCAGGCTGCCCAGGCAGTCAGTGCCGCCGCCATGGTCGCCAGCCACACGAAGCCTCGTCCATCTCCTCCCAATACGAGCCCACTAACCAGACCGCCCACCGCGAACGCTGCCATCCCCCACAGCCGAAGCGGGCCGAATGGCTTGCCTTGTTCGTTGAGCTGTTGCACCAGGATGGTCTCCGACATCGGCGTGACCGCGGTGGCGAACACCGCGTAGGCCGCTACCGCCAGCGCCATGCCGATAAGCCCGCGCGGCAGCGCGTATAACCCCACACTAATCGCCGCAGCAGCAGTCAGGATACACAAAACCGTATTCTTTACCCGCAAGCGATCGGCCAGTGCGCCCCATAGCGGCTGCGCGACCATCGCCACCAGCGGCGGCAGCGCCACCAGCAGGCTGATCTGCCCCAGCGTCAATCCGCGCGCGCGAAAGAAGAGCGTGATCCCGCTGTGATAGGTAGCGGCGGCGAGATACTCAGCCACAATATATAGTGTCATGCCGCGTTCCATTTCCTGCCATTTCCCCTTTTATCGCGCGCTGCTAGGCTTTTCATGCTACAACATGTAGTATGTGAAAATGCGCAAATCCCTATTGCAATTGGTAAAAAAACGTGCAATAATATCGATAGAAGAAATCATTATCGTTTGTTTCTAAATTGTTAAATTCGTTTTTTCTTCCAAAATACACTATATATAGGATTGACATCGCAGGATGTCCACAATATAATGTTAATGCTCTCACTCGCCATATAAGGGGGATGCCCCCCTTTCGTATAAGAACTTCGTGCACGAACTCCCTTTTTTCCCAGCGCCTTTTCATTAAGCGAAGGAGGACTTCCCATGTTGACCAGCATCAAAAAACGCGATGGACGCGAGGTTTCCTTCGATCTTGCCAAGATCGAAGACGCAATATTCAAGGCATTTCAGGCCTCGGGCAGCGCCAAAGGCCGCGACGTGGCACATGATGTGGCCGAAAAGGTCGCGAAAAAGCTCGAAAACAGCGAAAATATCGGCGTACCCACCGTTGAAGAGGTGCAGGACTGCGTCGAGAGCACGCTGATCGAGGAGGGCTTTGTGCGCACCGCCAAGGCCTATATCCTCTACCGCGCGGAGCGCAGCCGCGCCCGCGAAATGAACACGCGCCTGATGAAGATCTTTGAGGAGATCACCTTCAAGGACGCGTCGGATAGCGACATCAAGCGCGAAAACGCCAACATCGACGGCGATACCGCGATGGGCACCATGCTCAAGTATGGCAGTGAGTCGGCCAAGCAATTCTATGATATGTACGTGCTCAATCCCGAGCACGCCGAGGCGCACCGCAGCGGCGACATCCACATCCACGACCTGGACTTTTTGACGCTGACCACCACCTGCACGCAGATCGACCTGCTCAAGCTGTTCAAGGGCGGCTTCTGCACCGGCCACGGCGTGCTGCGCGAGCCCAACGATATCTACAGCTATTC
>JAVBUY010000087.1:0-14226 GCA_031554855.1 Eubacteriales bacterium | reverse complement strand
GAGGCAAAGATCACCACCGAGAAGCCCAGGTTTTTCCATACGTACAGCAGGATGACCGGCACGCGCAGCCATTCGCCATCCACCCATACCTGGCGCGGCAACCCGATGGTGACCAGCAGCCGGTTGATCACCCCGCCGTAGTCGAAGATCAGCAGCCAGATGAGGATCATCGCCGAGGAGGGCATCAAGTACGGCAGCAGCAGCACATTGCGGTAGATGGTGCTCTTCTCCGCCAGGTTGCGCAGCATGCCCGCGATGACAAACGACAGCGCGAAGATCAGCGGGGCGCAGATCAGGGATAGCTCCATCGTGTTTCTCAACCCGCGCTGGAACATCTCATTCTGCCAAACCTTCAGGTAGTTGTCGAACCAGACGAATTTATTCAGGAATGTGCCGTCGGTGACGCTATAATAAATGCCGCCCAAAAAAGGAATCAGATAGAACACCAGCAGGCCGATGAGCCCCGGTCCCAGAAAAAGCGCCAGCATGCGCTTGGACTTAAACATCGCTTGGCGCTCCCTCCTTTCGCGGCGTCTTTCGTATCTATTGATATGGTTTGCATAGATATAAGATACCGTACATTGCCTCTTTTGTAAAGAAAAACGCCCTTCAAGCAAGGATTTACCGGCGGCACTGCTCTTCCCCAGTATAACGATGCGTCCGTGTCTTTTCTTCCCGCGCGGTGGGGCCCCTCATTTTGAATGCTTGACTTTTCCGCCGAGCTGGCGTATGCTCTGACTACTCTTCGCAACCCAAAATGTGCCTGGGCACAATCTGCCAGGAGGCTTTCTATGGACATTGGCATCGCGTATCAATTACATCCCAACGCCACAGCCCAGCTCCGGGCCTATCTGTTATCACAAGGACTGATCGAAACGGCGGACAGCATCGCCGGTGTGTGCCGAGTGTCGCGAGGGCGCATTGGCCTTCGCATGCATGTGCGGCTATCGCCGGATGGGCTGTGCCAGCTCTGCGACGGCTGGATGGAGCCCGGCGTCTCGGGCTATCCCCCGCTGGCGCTGACCGAGCCATCCGCGCTGTCGGATGCGTTCTACAAGCTGCTGGACGACGCGGGCTGCTCGTATGTGCTGGGGTTGATCATGCAGCGCTTGGCCGGACAGACCGCAGTGCACGCTGTGCTCGAATAGAAAGTGCCCGCGCAACATGCGCGGGCTTTTTGATGGGGATGGATTCCTCGCTGCGCCCGGCGCCCCAGGCGGCCGTGCGGCCATTTGCTTCGCTTCTCACCGATCGGCGAAGCAGCGTCCTGTCGTATCGAACGCAGCAAGGAATTTTCTTGTTTTACTTTGTAAACATTGTTTCTCGTGTTTCCCGTGTCACTCTTTAGCGACCTTCCAGGTACATCATTTCCGCTTTTTTGTCCAGCTCGCGCAAAGCCTGGTCCATGGGCATTTCGCCATTGATGTAGCGCTCGGCCACGGCATTGAACTCGTTCAGTCCTGCCTGATTGTCCACATTCATGATGACCGAGCCGGTCATCAGGCTCATATGCGGCGCGAGCTGACGATACGCGGCGATGGCCTCGGCAGTGACGCTCCAGGAGAGCTGCTCGGCGTTGGCCAGCGCTTTCTCCATGACGGTGATGCGATCCTCGAGCGCCTGCTTGTCTGCTGGATCGACGGTATCCAGCCGCCCCTTGGCCTCGGCCAGCTCGTCCTGAAGGCGCTTCTTCCCCTCTTCATAGTCGGGATCGCGCACCGGCTCATTCTCGTCGGGCAATACGGCGACGCGGGTCTCATCGGGCATGTGCTCGAGCGCATACTCGATAAACTTCTGCGCCTGCTCCATGTTCTTTGTGCGCGGGTTGATCACATACACGATCATCTGCCCCATCGAACGCGCCGGAGTCCCCGGTTCGAAGGGCAGCGGCGGACGGATCTCGGTCAGCGGCTTGCCGGTCTCGTCGTCGCGCTTGCCATACTGGTTAAACATATCGTATACCATCGGCTCGATCAGCGCTTCCTTCTGTTGCGCATTGAGCAGCGCCAACGGATTCTTGCGCAGCTCTTCCAAGCTGACATCCTCTACCGGCAGCTCGGCGATAGTGGCCAGCACGTCGCGGAACGCGGGCGTATCAAACCGGATCGGTGCGTCGCCGGTCTCGTAGGTGATCAGGTAATCATTGAGCGCCTGGCTGATGAGCCCCACCTTGCCGGTGATCAGCGGTGTCAGCGTCAGGTCGGGGTTGTCCTCGGCATAGTCCTCTTCCCAGGTGCCGATGAGCTGAAAGAACTCGTTCATGGTCGTCGGGATATCGAGCCCCAGCTCCTCGATCTTTGGCTCATTCCAGCGCCAGCCACCCAGCACAAAATTCGCGGGCACACCGTAAATCTTGCCGTCCTGCATCAGCGCCCTTTGCACCTCCGGATACATGCGCGCCACCAGATCCTGTAGGCCGGGTGTGGCGCTCAGGTCGGCCAGATACCCTTTGTCCTTCATGCTCTCCATGCCCAGCACGGTGACAATCATGAAAATATCGGCGGGATTCTGCTCGTCTTGCAGCGCGGCCACCAGCTGCTCGCTGTTCATGTCGAGGCTTTCGGTCTTGACCACCGGAATGTCCGGGTTGTCGCGCATAAACTGATCCAGCAGTTTCGCGTCGGCGCCGATGCCGCGAATGCGCAGCGGGGAGGCGGTCATATACTGCGGATCAGCATTGCGCACGATGATGCCACTGCGATTGGCCAGCGCATAGAGCGGGCCGGGCAGCACCGCCGCCTGCGCATTGCCGGTATAGGGCGTGGACAAATAGGCCACCGGTGAAAACGCTTCGCCCTTCACCGAGGCCATGACCTGATTCTGCGCGCAGACATACACCGTATCGGTGGCCGCGTCATAGGCCAGCCCGCTGGCGTCATACCCGACCAGCTTGCCCAGGCTGCCCTTTCGCTCGCCGGTGGCGCTGTCTAGGATCACCGCCTCGGCCTCGGGCATGCCGCTGGCCATCACGTCCATCGACAGCTCAATGGCCAGCAACTGACCGGGCTTGTAGTCGCACAGCTCGGTGATCGAAGCCGCCCGCGTACCGGCCTGCTGCTCGGTCTTTAGCTGTGTGCGCTCGCCGGTCGCCGGATCGAACCGCAACAGCTCCAGCGCCGCGCCAAAAAACGACTGGCTGCCCGCATCGCTGGCCAACACATAGATCGCGCCATCGGCAAACCGGCAACTGACAATGCTGCGCGGGCTGTCGTTGCCCTGGTTCAGGTCGCCCCAGTCCAGCGCGTTCCCCCAGGCAAACGCGGCACCGTCCAACGTACCCAGCGTACCGTTATACACATCGATGGCCATCAGCTGCGTGCCATCGGCGATCAATAGCCCGGGCTGCGGCTTGTTCTTGGCGATGTCGGCGATCTCGCGATCGGGGAAATCCGCCACCGCGCTGGGTTCGGCATCGCCCGCTTGGTACGCGTAGAGCGTATCTGTGCCGAGCAAATAGAGCGCGTTGCCCACGCGCGCAGCCGATACGATCGCGAACTTTTCGCTGGGGAACGCGGCGTCCCCGGGCGCGGCCAACGCAGGCAGCGTCAAAAGGCACAGCAGCAGCGCCAGGCAATAGGCGGTCAGGCGTTTCCATGTGTTGTTCATCGGGGTTCCTCCTTTATGCTTGCGAATACGCAAAAAGCAGCCTTGCGGAAGGCGGAAGGCCATCGCCCGCCGCCGCATCCCGCAAGACTGCTTTTTTCACGTTGTGTCCTTTCTGTGGTCGGGTGTGGCGTCTTATTTGCCTTCCAGGAACATCATCTTCATTTTGTTGTTCAGTTCCTTTAGGAAGGCATCCAGCGCCATCTCTCCGCTGGCCAGCCGCTCCTGGAGGGTGTTGATCTCCTCCATGGGGCTGTTGGCGGTGGAGTAGCGGTACATGCTGTCCGCCGCCAGATCCATATACTGCGCGGTATTGCGATAGTTCGCGATCGCGGCTTCAGAGATTTCCCACTTGTTCTTATCCTGCTCCGCCAGCCAGCGGTCGATGTAGTCCAGCGAATCCTGGTAATTGCGCTGATCGGCTGGCGACGCATTCTTCTGCTCTTCCACGGTCTGCGCGCGCCATTCCTGCATTCTCTTGACCTGCGCAGCAAAATCCTTTTGCTCCACCGGCGTGTTCAGATCCGGATGCGTCGCGTAGCGCAGCATGTTCTCGGCGCCCTCGGTGGCGGCAAATTCGAGATATTGCGTCGCCAGGTCGATATTGGGCGAAGCAGGGTTGACCACATACACCGTCAGCATGGTCATCAGCTTGGGCTGTTGTCCCTCCTCGAACACCAGGGGCAGCATGTCGGTAAGCTGGTCGTAATTCCCACGCCTGCTCTCCGGATCGCTGCTGATGTACTTGGTGGTGTTCGGATCGTTGAACATGCCGTTGCCATAGTACGGCGAAATCATCGACGGACGATTCATCCACTCGCTGTATTCTTCCCAGTCGGCGTCGTTCATCTTCTCATAATCGTACTCGCGGAATTCCAGCTGCTCCACCTTTTCCAGCACCTCGCGAAGCACCGGCGACTCAAAGTCGATCGGCTGATCCGGCGTTTCATACTGGCGGATGTACGCGGAGATAATCAGATCAATCAAGTTGCGCTTTTCGGCGACGCTGCCCAGCACGACCACTTCCTGCTCATCGGCGGGGATCGCGTCCTGCCACTTGATCATCGCGTCGAGCAGCTGGCTATACGTCGCGGGCACATCGCCCATGTCATACTCGTCCCATAGCGCCTTGTCGATGCCCCAGGGCGACAGGCTGATCTCTCGCGGATAGGCCATCAGCTTGCCCGCGTCGTTGACCAGCACGTCTTGAATGGCCGGATACATGCTGTTCACATCGTCTGTGAGCACTTTTGATCCGCTCAGGTCCGCCGCGTAGCCCTTTTCGATCAGCTTGACCAGGCCGTCGTATACCGAGGTCACAAATACATCCACGCTCTTGTCATTGGTCTTGATCGCGTTGGCGATGCCCTCACTGTCGCCGCTCCAGCCCTCGATGAGCAGCACCGGCACATCGGGGTTCTTCTCGGTAAAGAGCGTGAATGTGCGATCGCCCCAGCCGCCCTGGATGCGCAGCGCACGCGCCGCCATATACTGCGGATCGACATTGCGCACAAACAGGCCGTTGTTGTACACCGCGTAGAAGTTGCCGGGCAGTATCCAGGCAACGGAATTATCATTGATGTAATCGCAAACCAGATACGCCACCGCGGCAAACGGCGCGCCTGCCACGCTGCGCCAGACTTGGCCCTGGTAGAGATAGTAGATGCTGTCGCTTGCCGCGTCGTACGCCAACCCGCCGATATTGTACGACGCAGCGGGCATCTCCAACGGCAGATCCGTCACAGCGCCGGTCGCGAGGTCGATGGCGCTCACGCGCGAGAATTCCTTATTTTCCGCCTCATCGTAGCCGTAGCAGAGCAGCAGCGCCTGCCCCGGCTTATACGGGGTCATGCCGTGCACATTTTTCACAGGCAGCGTGGTCTGCGCGCCGGTCGCCAGATCCCAGCAGACGATGATGGTCATTTCCGCCTGGTCTACACCGTCGCTGTAGTTGTCGCGCACCACGTAGAGCTTGCCGCTGTCCATGAAGCCCTGCCACACATTGCGCGGGTAGGCTTCCTCTTCCGGCCCTTGCGGAACCGTGACCATGTCCTTCATGTCCAGCTGCACGTCGCCCCAGGCGATGCCCTGCTCGCTGACCTCACCGATGCGCCCCACGAAACTATTGAAGGCGTAGAGCTTTTGCCCGTCGCTGAGCAGCAACGACGCCTGCTCGGCCATCTTGGGCTTGACGTTCTCCGGCGCTTTGTCATAGGCGCCATAGTAGCCCACCTCTTGCCCCTGGATGTCGCATATCCCCTCGGGCTGCTCCATGCCGGGCTTCCAGCGGTAGATGGTTTCCTTGCTGTCGGTCGCGGCGGCTTCCGCGTCCTGGCCCAGCTTGGTGCCGACGCCATAGAAGGTATCACCGACCAGCGCGACATTGCGCGCCACCGGCGTGGTCAGCTCTGCGGGATAATCGGTCGGATACTTAAATACGTTGGCATCGCCCGGGGCGGCCTGTACGTACGCTACGGGCAACAGGAAACACAGCGCCAGCGCCCACAGCGCGGCCTTTTTCGCTACCATACGGATGTTCCCTCTTCCAAAATGCTGTTTCTTCATATTGTTCATAGGGCCCTCCTTCGACTTTGTACACGCTTCATCATATGAAACGTGCGGTCTTTCTTATTTCTTGCATACCGGAAAAATATGGGCGCTGTGTCTCTCGTGTTTTTTTCCGACCCTTATTATCTTCCTTTTGATCATTTTTCGCAACTATTTCGTGTATTGTCACTGTATTGAAACTATTCGTAATATTTGCGAAATATGTTGATTTTCCTACTTTTTTCGCCCATCTATTGCGGGGCACCCAGCGTTTTTTTATGATGCATGATCATTTATTAACATACACTTCATAATGGTATTATAAGCGAATTAATACTCTGTTTCTCCCGAAAACCCTTGTATATCCTTCATTGGCGTGATAGAATGTGCTTGCTGAAAGATCACAGCATGACACACGACCGATGGATCGGAGGAACACAATCATGTTTGCAAAATTGCTCGCTATCACTGCTGTTGTGGCTTGTTTGGCTGTTTGTTGCAGCTTTACTTTTGCCGAAAGAAGCGCTCCCGCTGTCTCTCCGGCAGGCATTGTGACCTCGGTACGCTAATAGTTTCTTAACAAATACTTCATCTTTGGAGGGTCCCGCTATGTGGAAAAAGTGGTTTGCTGTCACCGCCATCGTCGCCTGCCTGATCACCAGCTCGAGCATGACCTTTTCGGCCGCTCCGGCTTCTACGCAGCGCGCGTCCAATACGGTGGTCACCTATCGCTAAACGCGGTCCCCCATTCGCCCTGCCTAGGGCGCTTAAGTGAATTTTTTCTCCCCTTCCTCCTTCATCCCTCCCCCGCAAAGTCCCCTTCCCCGCAAAATCCCCTCCAATGCAGAAGCCATCCGACGGGCAGCCGTCAGATGGCTTCTGCAATTTATTTTCTCTTCGTTTCGCCTACAGGAAGAAGAACAGGAGTAGGCGATTTAGGTGCATGGATAACACTGCCGCATGCAGCAAAATTGCCACGCGCGCATACGTCAGCGCCTCGCGCGTGTCCGGCGCAATGACGCCCCCCATGAACCGCCCGCTGATCAGCCGATAGAACAGCCACCCTAGCATCAGCGCCAGCCCCAGCGCGCCAAAGCCGGTGAGCATATCTAGGTAGCTGTTGTGCGAGTAGCCTAGGCAATTGTACATCGGAAAGTATGTCTTTTCCAGATCCGGCCCGCGCCCGATAAGCTGCTGCCACAGCGGGTAATCCCTGTAATCCTGTATTTTTTCCTTTGCCAGACCAAATCGGCCCGAGGTCGCGGCGTCCAGCCCATAGAGCTTTAAGTCGCGCGTCACCTGCTCGACGCGCATGCCGATCACCGGCACCTTGGACCAGAACGAGCTTTGCGCCGAAGCCGAAGCATCGGGCGTCACTGTCCAGAACCCGGGCAGCGCTTGCTCGGTGCGCAGGTCTCGCCACTGCTGCATGGTCAACAGGTGCCCTTCCATCGGTTCCCCTGCCTTGTGCAGCGCGCGGTACTGCGCCTGGTCGATATGGTTCGGCTGCTCGTCGGAAACCGCGCCGGTACTGGCCATGCCGCCCACGATCTCATTCACATTCTTCTTGCGCACGGTCAACGCGGTGATGCCCACCACCAGCGCCATGATCACCAGCGCCGCACACCCGCGCAATAGCAGCGCACCGCAAGTCTTGCGATGCAGAAGCAGAAAGGCCAGCAGCATCAGCGCGGCGATCGTCAGCCCGGTCACGCTGCCGGTCATCGCCAATCCGGCGAGCAGGATGCCCGCCACCGCCGCATCGATCCCTCGCATGCGCGCATGCCCCCGCCACGCCTTGGCCATCAGTCCTGCCGCCGGGGACAGCACCAGCCATATGAGCAGCGCCACGTCCATGGCCATCGCGGTAAAGTTGGTTTCGTGCGCCCCCATAAAGCGCGTGGTCAGGAAGGTGTCCCCCTTCCAGAAGAAGCGCTGGTATGCGATGCCGAATAGAACCGCGCATACCGCCGCGACCACGAAGGTCAGCAGAATATCGCGCGCCGTATCAGATAGCGCTTTGTCGCCCTGCGCCCGTATCGCTAGACGCAGCAGCGAGAAAACTGCCATATTGATGGCAAAGCTGACGAGGTCGGCATTGAGTCCCTTGATGCAGTAGCTGATGAGGCAGGATGCCGCCACCAGCGCACCGAGGATCAGGGTATAGCGATCCACTCGCGCCTTGCCGCGCACAAGCATCCATGCTACGCGCGCAGCGATGCCCAGCTGCATCACACGCGCCAGCGATCCGCCCAGCAGTGGCAGGCCCAATACGTTATCAAATAAGAACAAAAAAACATAGGCTTCTGCCATTTCCGGTACGGCGCAGACAAGGCACAGCGCCAACAAAAGCACCGCAAAACCCGCCATCAGCGCAGGATGAAGCGGAGCGGCCAGCGTCATTAGACACAGGCTCCCCCATAGCAGCGGCAGATCCCGGTGCAGCTGATAGCGCGGAAGAAATGTGGCTCGATCGGTCATGGGCTGTTCCTTCTTTCTGCTTGGTTTCGGCTTTTGTTCGGAGCCATACGGATATCGACAGCGGCGGCAAGCACCCGGCTGACGCTCACAAAGCTGCGCTGGATTCCCCTGGGGCAAGCCGGAATCAGTGTCTGTTTCTTCCTATTATATAGCGTGTTCTTTTCGCATGCCTTTTGCCAGTCGTTGTGGGGGATTGCTCCGCCTTAGCCCAGTATAGCGGAAATATCGTCCATTGTAAACCGTGCACAGGCGCTGACGATGCGGGAAGGACTGCGATTATGTTCTTGCGCTCGTCGCTCGGTTTCCGATTCTCGCTTTCATATGTTTATTCTGTTTCTTTTGTACACATGTATATTGATTGATCATATCATTCTGTTTTCATTGTTTTTCTATCTTATTCATTATTCATGGTATTTCTAGAATGTTCTGTTTCTTAGATTTTCTTTTTTTATTTTGTTTCTTTTGTGCTTTGCTGTTTCTATGTTTCTATTCTTTACTTTGTATTTTTTTATTTTTTAGTATTTCTCGAATCCTTATTATTCATGTTTTTCTTTTTTTATCTCTTATATTCTTTTTATTTTGATTTCTTTGTCTTTTTTGTTTTCTTTTATTTTCTATGTTCTTTATGTTTTTCATTTTATTTTGTTTTCTCTTGTTTCTTTTATTTCTTTGTTTTCATTCAATTCCTTCTCATTTATTTGTTTAACGTTTTATTTTTTGTTTCCACGAAAATCATTGTAGAATGAGAATGACATGAAATCACAAAATACAGAGAGGGAACCAGGCGCAGGCTCGTATACGATTGCAGCGCGGCTTGCCATTAGAAAGCGCACGATGAAACACCGCGCACTGTCTGCGGCTTAGAGGGGGAGCGCGCACAGTGGGCACCCTATCTTCAGCGCGAAGCGAGTATGTAGACATGCGCCGATAAGGGAGCGCACACCAAGGATTCGTTTCTATCGGCGTTGAGGCATGCGCGTGGAGACAGTATCTCACCATCGACAGAAAGATGCAAGCCATGCGGCAGTTCTATCGCAAGCAGGAATACGCACCGTACGGGACAGCACCGCAGCAAAAACAGAAAAAACAAGCATGCAAGCATAGACCAGAGGAGCCTGCTGCAGCATGATCAACCGCAGTTTAGCGCACATGCACATGGCATGCACGCCAGCACACACGATGCAGCGCGCGCTCCATACAGCGATGCACAGACGTGTAACGCATGATGCTTCTCGCAACGAAAGCAGGGACCTCTGCCGGCGCGCACAGAGCACAGTCGCAAGACAACGCATGATGCTGCTCGCAACGAAAGCAGGGCCCTCTGCCTGTGCGCACAGCATAGAGTCAGCAAAACAGCATCTGCTATAGGAGCGCACCCTTACGCACATCCTTCCACGCACCCTCACGCGCACCCCTACATGCCCATCTATCGCTCACAAATCATCACACCTTCCGCACAAAATAGATTTCATGCTCTGCGCGTTGCAACTCGCGGCCCTGCCCCTTGGACAATCCGCGCATACATATCGGCGCACACAGCTTTCCGCGCCGCACTGCAATCTCGCATATATGCCCGCCAGAAACATCGCAGAAAACACTTGCAATTTTCGTTTATTTTGTTTACAATGAAACGGTTGATAGGCTGGGTGAGCATCGTCATGCTCCAAATTGACACGAATGAACGTGCAATGTACTCCGTGTATATCATGTTTACCGAATAAATGAGTTTTCACGCACGCGCGCATCGAAGCCGCGCAGACCGATAGGAGGCATTATGCTCAGCGACCTGATGCGCACCATCTACGACCAGCTGGACCGCGAAGCGCTGCTGGCCGAGCTCAACCCGCAGGGCAAGGGCAACGTGCTAACCCTCACCTGCCCGAGCTGCGGGCAGCGCGAAGCGTATCTGTACCGCGATGGCACGCGCATCCTGTGCAACCGCCGCAACAAGTGCGGCTACAGCGCGTCGCTGTGGGACTATATCGCCACGCGCGACGCGCTTGACCCGCAGGGCACGCTGATCGCGCTGGCAAAGGCTGCGCACGTCGCGCTGCCCGAGCGTGGAGAGAGCGCGCCAACCTATGCGCGCGAATTAAGCCGCCAGGCGCTGCTGGCCCGCGCCATCGAGGCAATGCGCGCCGCGCTGTTCGCACCGGAGGGCAAGGCGACGCTGGCCTATCTGGTCAGCCGAGGCTGGAGCGAGGACACCGCGCGCGCCGCCGGGTTCGGTCACTATCCCCGCCAGGGCGTACTGCGCAAGCTGCTGGCCGAAACCGCCGCAGACTTGACTGCCATCGACAACGATGACTTCTCGCTCTTCTCCCCAGCCTCGCTGGGCGACACGCACACGCTGGCCATCCCATACTACGACGCGTACGGACGCCCCGAGGGCGTGATCGTGCGCGCCATCGCCCCGCTGGGCGAGCAGGGGCGCAAGTACCTGTTCAACCGAGGCGTCAAGCGCGGTGCCCATTTCTTTCACCTGGAGGCCGCCGGACGAGCCGACACGCTGACCGTTGTCGAGGGCTACATCGACGCACTGATGGCTGACGCAGTGGGCATCGGCGCGGTGGTGGCCACCGGCGGCAGCCGCATCACGCGCCAACAGCTCGATGAGGCACTGCGCCGGGGCGTGAAGCGGTTCGTGCTGGCGCTGGACAATGCCGACATGGATAAAGCTGGGCGCGAGGGTGCGCTGGCTGCTGTGCAGGCCATTCACCAGGCGGGTGGACGCGCCTATATCGCGCCGCTGCCCGGCGGGTACAAAGACCCCGACGAGCTGATGCGCAGCGGCCCCGTGGGCATCGAGGCCTTCAAACAGAGCCTACACGAGCCGCGCAGTGCCGCCAGCTGGGCTGCCGAAATACTGCTGGCGAGCTACGGCTTGCCGATGCCTGTGGATGGCCAGATGGCCGCCGCGCCCGCCGACAAGCTGCTGCGCGACAAGGTGCTGGACGACGCGATGGCCTTTGCCCGCGCGTTCACCGATCCGATCAGCCCCGCCGACTACTTAGAACCCATCGCGCTGGCACTGGGCCTGCCGCGACAAACCTTGCAGCTGGAATACGAGGCCTATACCGAGCGCATCCAGCATGCCGCCAAGAACGACGCCTTGCGCAAGCTGTCCGCGCAGATTGCCCAGCGCGTGCACGAGGACGCTACCGACGACCTGTCCGGCGCGGTGCGCACGCAGTTGGACGAGATCGACCAGCGGTACGACGCGCGCATGCTGCGCCCCTACACGCTGGACGCGCTGAGCGACGACCTGAAAAACGCACCAGACGGCCTCGCCACCGGCTTTACCTCGCTGGACAAGCTGCTGACCATCCCGCAGGGCGCAATCACGCTGATCGCCGCGCGCCCCTCGCACGGCAAAACCACCATGCTGACCAACCTGTTCCTGCGCATGATCGCGCAGTATCCCGAAGACAGCTTCGCGTTCTTCAGCTACGAGGAGACGCGCGCCGCGCTGGCGGTCAATATGATCAACATCCTCGGCGGCAAGAAGCTCAACGACCGCAAGAACAAGTACGCCATCACGCAGTATTTCGCGCGCGGCGGGACGGACCTTTCCGGCCGCAAGGTGCCGGAGCTCGACCGCGCGTGGCAGACCTTTGGCGAGCTGGTCGATTCGGGGCGCTTGCAGCTCTTCGAGGAGAACCTGGACGCCGACACGCTGGCTGCGATGATCATCCGCGAGAAGCGCAAGAACCCGCGCCTCAAAGCAGTGTTCATCGACTATCTGCAAAAAGTGCGCTGGAACGGCGCGCAGGCGCCCAGCCGTCAGGTAGAATTGCAGCGCATTTCCGGCCGTCTGCTCGACGCCGCCAAGGCTGCGGGCATTCCGGTCATCTTGGCGGCGCAGCTGGGCCGCCCATCGAAGGGCCGCGACGCCAAGGAGGATACCCGCAAGGGCGTGCGCCTGGACAACCTGCGCGAGTCCGGCGACATGGAGCAGGACGCTAACCTAGTGCTGGGGCTCTTCAACGAGGCCATGCACCAGAGCGAGGAGGACGGCGGCGAGGTGGACGAAAAAAACCAGCGCATCACCGTCACCATCCTCAAGAACCGCAACGGCATGGCGGGCGCAACGGTGCCCATGCGCTTTGAGCCGCAGATCCTGACCATCCTGGACGAGAGCAAGGGGACGCTGTAATGCATAATTCACAATGCATAATTCACAATGCACAATGCATGATGCCATTGCATAGCGGATCAGGTTCGGCGGGCATGGGGCCCAATATCTCGCATCATTCGCATAACAAGTCGCCAATCCCCAATTATGAATTGTGCATTGTGAATTATGCATTGTGCATCTCCCTCGTCCCAGCCGCCCCAGAATGCGTTCTAAGCCGTTTTGTGCGCCGGACGACAAAATATGCGCCCAATCCGCAAAAACCGCGCTGCGGGGCGCACAGCTTGTCTGGGGATGCGCCTGAGGCGCGCTACGTGGCGATATGGGGCGAATGATCGGGTTTTATGGGGAAAGATGCGTTTTTTCACGAAAAGCGCTGTACGGGGCGCTGAGAGCGTCTGGGAGGCATATGGGCAAGGACTACATTCAGGCGTACCTGGACGCGCTGGCCGGAGAGCACCGCCTGGCCGACAAGGCGCAGCAGGCGCAGCTCGAGCAGCGGCTGCGCGCGGCCTGCGACCAGCTCGACGCGCCCTATCGCGAGGCCATCCGCTTGCGCGGGGTGTCCGATGCGCTGCGCGGACGCATCACGCAAGGCATTGCGCAGGGCATGCCGGAGCACGCGCTGCTCGACCTAGCGCTGGACTGCATCGCCGCGATGTGCGGGGACGAGGCTTTCGCCCGCCACAACCGCGCCGCGCTGACCGCCCGCGCTGCCGCGCCCGATACCTCGCCCGACACCGCGCGCGCCGACGCGCTCAAGCGCGAATACAACTACCTGCTGACCCGCGTGCGCAGCGTGATGACCTATGCCGCCGATGCGCGCGTGCCCATGGAGGACCGCCAGCGCACGCTGTCCACGCTGGCCGACGTGCAGACCCGCATGCTGGCTGTGCTGGCCGATCTGGGCGAAACCACCGCAGACGAAGCCGCCAACGGATTTCCGGGCTTTGACCCGGAATCGTAAAGCATATACACCAACGCACCGACGAAAAGGAGAGAACGTATGACGCGCATCATCGCCATGGTCAACCAAAAGGGTGGCGTGGGCAAAACCACTTCGGCTATCAACCTGGGCGCGGCGCTGGCCGCCGCCGGAAAGAGAGTGCTGCTGGTCGATATGGACCCGCAAAGCAACCTGTCCACTAGCCTGGGCATCGACGCCTATGGTTCAGGCAAGACCATCTACGAGGTGCTGCGCGGCGATCTGCCCGCGCGCGAGGCCGTGATGGAGCGGCACAATTACTACGTACTGCCCGCGTCCATCGACCTGTCGGGCGCGGAGATCGAGCTGTCCACCGCCGCCGGGCGCGAGTTTCTGCTGACCGAGGCGATGGAGGGCATCGCCACAGAGTATGACTACGTCATCATGGACTGCGCGCCGTCGCTGGGGCTGCTCACGCTGGGCGCGCTGACCTTCGCGGGCGAGGTGTTTATCCCGCTGCAAAGCGAATTTCTGG
>JAVBUY010000017.1:0-4958 GCA_031554855.1 Eubacteriales bacterium | reverse complement strand
GCTGCGGTTGTTCCGAAGGCACAGCCAGGTAAAGAGGAATGTGATCGGGATGCCGCTGACGATGAAGTTCAATGCGAACCAAGGGCTGGCCTGTAGCACTTCGTATTGGTAGCTGCCCTTGATCAGAAACAACGGTAAATGCCACAGCGCCCAGACAATGGAAAACATGAGGGTGGCCTGTAGCTCGCTGCCTGCCGAGCGCATAGATTCGTAGCCGTAGCCGCGCCAGGCGGTTTCTTCGATGAGCGCGGCCAGCAGCAGTGTGCACAGCGTCGGCATCGCGCCCACCGAGAAAGAGAAGCCCTCGGTGAACGAAAATTGCTGCATGGATTGGCCAAACAAGAGCGAGATCAGGATCGACACCACGATCGCGCCCAAGAAGACGCCGATGAGTAGCAGGATGGAGAGCGGTTTGATGCGCCTGACATCGAATAACCTGCCCCAATAGTCCCGGCGCATCTCGCGGTTGCCGGAGGTCAGCACCAGGATGAGGCCTATAATCGCCGGGGCGAAGAGCCCGAGCACCATGTAGAGGGTGTATGCTTCGCCAACTTGGATGTGGCTGAGCGCGGCGGCGACCAGCCAGAACGCCCAGGTGAAAAGATAGCTCAGCCCCCAAAATAGGCGGGGCTTGTAGGATAGATGGTGCATGGCACTGTCTCCTTCGCAGATGTATTTTCGACACGTACAGCATAGGTCGCGAAACCATATTCTGTCAAATTATAAGATGATGAGCGCAGGATGAGCGGCTCTCATTTTTGTTCATCAAAAACCCGACAAAAATAGTCGAAATAGTGTCCAAAGCTATTGACAAGCCCTCGCAGCAGTGCTATTATGTCACCGAAACCAGACGAAAACAATCGGGATTGAGCGGATCTGATCGAGAAGGGGATGACCATGAAGCTATCAACACGCGCCAAGTATGGCATCCACGCCATGGTTGACCTGGCGATGCAGGCGGGCAACGGCCCGCAGCCCATCAAGGCCATCGCCGAGCGCCAAAGCGTACCGGAGCAGTATCTCGAGCAGCTGATCGCGGTGCTGCGCAAGGCCGGGCTGGTTTGCTCGGTGCGCGGCGCGCAGGGTGGCTACTACCTGGCCAAACCGCCCGGAGACATCACCATGGCTGACCTGATGGACGCGCTGGAGGGCCCGATTGAGCTGTCCGACTGCCTCACCGGCGAGGATGTGTGCTCGCGCGCCTGCGCGTGTCCCACCAAACGCGTGTGGGAGCGGCTGTCGCAGAGCATCGATTCGGTGCTGCGCGACGTCACCCTGCAAGACATGCTCAACGACCAGCAGCGAATGCAGACAGAGAGAGGAGCGCTTTTGTGAGCGTTATTTATATGGACAACGCGGCGACCACCAGCACCCGCCCCGAGGTGGTGCAGGCGATGCTGCCATACTTCACCGAGCACTATGGCAACGCCAGCAGCATCCACAGCGTGGGGCGCGACGCGCGCAGGGCCATTGAGAAAGCCCGCGAGCAAGTGGCCAAGGCCATTGGCGCGAACAAGGACGAGATCTATTTCACCGCCGGAGGCACCGAGAGCGACAATTGGGCGATCAAGGGCGCGGCGCACGCGCAGGCCAAGAAGGGCAAGCATATCATCACCAGCCAGGTAGAGCACCACGCGGTGCTGCATACCTG
Source organism: Eubacteriales bacterium (assembly GCA_031554855.1). Lineage (GTDB taxonomy): Bacteria > Bacillota > Clostridia > Christensenellales > Aristaeellaceae > JAVBUY01. The sequence goes on along the minus strand of JAVBUY010000017.1, from coordinate 3,307 downwards.
CGCGGCGCTGGAGAAGCAGGGTTACACGGTGACCTACCTGCCGGTGGATCGCGACGGACTGGTGCATGTGGAGGATGTGGCCGCCGCCATCACGCCGGAAACCACGCTGATCACCATCATGGCGGCCAACAACGAGATCGGCACCATCCAGCCGATCGCCGCGATTGGCGCATTGGCCAAGGAGAAGGGCATCCTCTTCCACACCGACGCGGTGCAGGCCATCGGCGCGATGCCCATCGACGTGCACGCGATGCACATCGACATGCTGTCTTTGTCCGGTCATAAGTTCCATGGGCCCAAGGGCATTGGCGCGCTATACATCCGTAAGGGCGTGCGCGTGCAGAACTTCATCGACGGCGGCGCGCAGGAGCGAAACCGCCGCGCGGGTACCGAAAATTTGCCTGCGATCGTCGGCATGGGTGAGGCCATCGCACTGGCCACGGCGGACATTGCCGCGCGCAGTCAGCGCATCACTGCGCTGCGCGACAAGCTGATCGACGGCATCCTGGCCGATATCGCGTTTACCCGACTCAATGGCTCGCGCACGCATCGCTTGCCCAACAATGTCAACGTGTCGATCCAGTTTGTTGAGGGCGAGGCGCTGCTGCTGCGCCTGGATCTGGCGGGGGTGGCGGCGTCCAGCGGCTCGGCGTGCACATCCGGCTCGCTCGACCCATCGCATGTGCTGCTGGCCATCGGCTTGCCGCATGAGGTGGCGCACGGCTCACTGCGACTTTCGCTGGGCGACGACACCACCGAGGCCGACGTGGACGGCGTGCTGAAGGTATTGCCCGGTATTGTGCGCACGCTGCGCGATATGTCGCCAATGTATCAAGATTTCGAGGCAGGGAGGCTGCAAGCATATGTACAGTGAAAAAGTGATGGATCATTTCAGCAATCCGCGCAACGTGGGCGAAGTCGAGCATGCCGACGGCGTGGGCACGGTGGGCAACGCCAAGTGTGGCGATATCATGCGCATGTCCATCAAGGTGGAAGGTGGCGTCATCACCGATGTGAAGTTCAAGACCTTTGGCTGCGGCGCGGCGATCGCCACCAGCAGCATGGCCACCGAAATGGTCAAGGGCAAGACGCTGGAGCAGGCGCTGCAACTGACCAACAAGGCTGTGGCTGAGGCGCTGGATGGCCTACCCCAGGTGAAGATGCACTGCTCGCTGCTCGCCGAGGAAGCCATCAAGGCCGCGATCGACGACTACATAGAGAAACACCCCAGCGCGATGGCCGAGGCGAAATAAACCATCGCCATCGAAAAGGGAAACAGACGGGCTATGGCGAATTGCACATAGTCCGTTTTCTATGCGCGCAGCATGAGAAAACGGCATGTTATTGTGAGGAGGGTGTGCCATGCGCAAGATAGAGATGTACTGGTAAACAGAACTTGCGATATGGAGGGCCTATGATTCACGGAAATATTGACGGCATCCGGCAGTCTACGCTGGATGCGCTGGAAAAACTATACGAGTGGGAAATCGACGACGATACCTTTGCGCCCACCGAGATGATCGATCTGCTGGCGCAGGTGAGCTGCGCGGTGAATCGCGAAATCTCGGTGTATCTCTCGCGCGGCGGCGAGGTGCTGGATGTGACCATCGGCGGGCTGGAGAGCGTGCCGCTGGCCGACATGCACCAGCGCCGCAACCTCGATCGCCTGGCGATGGTGCGCTGTATCCACACGCACCCGGGCGGCAGCCCGTTCCTGTCCGATGTGGACATCCAGGCGCTCAAGACGCTGCGGCTGGACGCGATGGCGGCGGTGGGCGTACTCGATGGCAAGCCAACGCAGGTGCAGGCGGCGTTCCTGGGCGAACGGGTGGGCGGCGTGCCGCAGGCCATGGTGCTCGAACCAGCGAAGGTCAGCCGCATCCCGCAGGCCGACTGGATGCGAGAGATCGAGGAGAGCGACCGGCGCGTGATGACCGGCGAGCAGCCCAACGAGCAGGCGCAAGACACGCAGCGCGCCATCCTGGTGGGCACCGATACCGAGGCGTCGCTGACCGAGCTGGCGCGCTTGGCCGATACCGCGGGCATCCAGGTGGTGGGCAGTCTGCTGCAGCGCCGCGACAAACCCGACAAAGCGACTTACCTAGGCAGCGGCAAGGCGGCAGAGCTCGCGCTGGACGTGCAGGGGCTCAATGCCAACATGGTGATCTTTGACGCCGAGCTGTCCGGCGCGCAGACGCGCAACCTGGAGGAAATGATGGCCGGAGCCGAGGTGGTGGACCGCACGGTGCTGATCCTGGCGATCTTCGCACAGCGCGCACAGTCACGCGAGGGACGCTTGCAGGTGGAACTGGCGCAACTGAACTACCAGCTGCCGCGCCTGATCGGCTATGGTCTGGTGCTGTCGCGCCTGGGCGCGGGCTCTGGCCTGCGCTCGCGCGGGCCGGGCGAAACCAAGCTGGAGCTGGATCGGCGCCGCATCCGACGCCGCGTGAACGACCTGGAGCGGGAGATCGGCGAGCTGAACAAGCAGCGCGATGTGCGCCGCGCCCGCCGCCAGAAAAACGAGGTTCCGGTGGTGGCGCTGGTCGGCTACACCAACGCGGGAAAGTCCACGCTGCTCAACCGCATCTCCGGCGCGGGCGTGCTGGCCGAGGACAAGCTATTCGCCACGCTCGACCCGGTGACGCGCAATGTGCGCCTGCCGCAAGGCGGGGAGTTCCTGCTGGTCGATACGGTAGGCTTCATCCACAAGTTGCCGCATGCGCTGGTCAAGGCGTTTCGTTCCACGCTGGAGGAAGCGATGCTGGCCGACCTGCTGGTCATCGTGTCCGATGCATCGTCGCCGGAACTGATCCAGCAGCACAATGTAGTGGACGAGGTGCTGGCCTCGCTGAACGCGGGCGACAAGCCACGTGTCGAGGTGCTCAATAAGTGCGACGCGTGCGCCGCCGTGGATGAGAGCGCGCTGCGCTGGCAGGGCGCGGTGGCGATCAGCGCAAAAGATGGCACAGGCATGGACGAGCTGATGGCAGCGATCACTGCGTTTTTGCGTAAATTGCAGCGGCCCATGCGCGTGCTCGTGCCGTATGAGAAGGGCGCGCTGCTCGCGCAATTGCACGATAGCGGGCGCGTGCTTTCCGAATCCTATGAGGACAGCGGCACCGCCGTGGTGGCGATGCTGGACGACGTACTGTGCGCACGCGTGGTACGCGAGTTGGGAGCGGGCGCGGTGTCCACCGTTTCCTAACAGGAATTTCAGGGATCAATCGGACGGTCTGCATCGTTGAATACATATGAGCACATGGATGAGGGGAGGGGGCACACATGCACGCGGTTTTGCGCGCCT
>JAVBUY010000226.1:0-4988 GCA_031554855.1 Eubacteriales bacterium | reverse complement strand
ACGGCGGGGATCAGCGCCTTGGCCAGAATGTAGGTTTGGCCGTCGTGCAGCGCCTCGCAGTAGTCCTCGGCGGCGTTGACGCACAGCGCGACGTTAGAGGGCAGCGTCCACGGCGTGGTCGTCCAGGCCAACAGGTACGTATTGGCGCGGTCTCTCACCGCAAAGCGCACGAACGCGGACGTGTCGGTGACGTCCTTGTAGCCCTGCGCCACCTCGTGGCTGGACAGCGCGGTGCCGCAGCGGGGGCAGTAGGGCACGACCTTGTGCCCCTTATACAGCAGCCCCTTGTCGGCGATCTGCTTGAGCGACCACCACACCGACTCGATGTAGTTATCCTCGTAGGTGACGTAGGGGTGCTCCATATCGGCCCAGAAGCCGACGCGCTCGCTCATCTTTTCCCATTCGGTTTTGTATTTCCACACCGACTGCTTGCATTGCTGGATGAACGGCTCGATGCCATAGGCCTCGATCTGCGGCTTGCCGTCCAGCCCCAGCGCCTTCTCGACCTCCAGCTCCACCGGCAGGCCGTGCGTGTCCCAGCCCGCCTTGCGCAGCACGTCGTAGCCCTTCATCGCGCGATGGCGGGGGATGAGATCCTTGATAGCGCGCGTCAGCACGTGGCCGATGTGCGGTTTGCCGTTGGCGGTCGGCGGACCGTCGAAGAACGTGAACGGCTCCGCGCCCTTGTTCTGCGCCATTGCCTTTTTGAAGATGTCCTGCTCGCGCCAGAACGCCAGCACAGTTTCCTCGCGCGCGGTAAAGTCCAGGTCGGTCGATACTTTCTGATAGCGGGGCATGGGGACTCCTCCTTGTCGGTAATGCATGAAAAAAGAGTGCTTCGATCCCTGGAAAGGGACGAAACACTCCGCGGTACCACCCTGATTGGCGCAAAAACGCCCACTCGATGCCTGTAACGGAGGCTGCCGTGCCGCGCTTGGGAATCATATGCCTTGCGCGGCCCACTCCGGGGTGATTTACCTGCGCGCTGTCCGACCGGCTTGCACCCGTTCCGGCTCGCTATGCGGCATTTCGCGCGGTCGTCCCGTTCCTCGTGTTTGGATCTTCCTTCATCATTATAATGGAAATGCGCGATTTGTAAAGGGTTTTCTCGAATTATGGCGCAATCGGGTCATCCAGACCGCCCCAGGGCTCCTCGGTTTTGTTGGTCACGCGCATCTGTCCGTCGAGCAGTTCCTCGGTGGTGGTGAACACAATGCCGCTCTGCACATCGTAGGTGGTGGTGACGCGGCCGACCAGGGTCAGCGCGCCGTCCACGAAGGTATAGGTAGCGTCGATGTACTCGCCGCCGCCCGCGATGTCGGCGCTGTGCACGAGCTTGCCCACCGGATCAAACGACGGACTGGACAGCTGCGTCAGCGCCTCGTTGAATGCGAACTGATTGCTGGCCGGGTTCCACAGAAAGCAAATATAGGGCACATTCGCGCCAGCAGGCAGCAGCCCGATGATGCGCATGTCCTGGTAGCCGTCGAAGTTCATGTCCTCCAGCACAAAGCCCAGCGTTTCGGCCTCATAGCTCTGCGCCTCGGGGTTGAGCGCAATGTGCTGGATGATCTGCTTGCCATCCTGGCTGCTGACCTCGATGGCCGAGGTGTAGTAGAACCCGACGGCATCGGCGGTGCTACCCTGGCGGTAGGTCAGCGTGAATGTGAAGGGTGGCATGTCGTCCCGCAGCGCGCCTGTGACGACCAGCGTTTCAGCCAGGGCGGCGGCGGGCAGCAGGCACAGCACGAGCAGCAGCGAAGTGAGCTTGCGAATCATCGAAAAGCCTCCTTTGCGTGTTAGGGTACGGCCGGTGCCTCCAGCGCCTGGGGGTAGAGCAGGTCTGCCAGGCGCAGGCGGTTCTTTTTCCAATTGACCTCCAGGATGGAGGAATTGCGCAGCGTAGAATAGGAGAACGTGCCGTCCACCGGGATCATGTTCTCGATGATATCGCCGCCCATCAGCGGGTAGGCGGTCTGCATCGCGCTGAGCAGCTTTAGCGCGCCCAGATCGGTGTGGATGTTGCCCTGCACCACGTTGTAGACGTGCATCAGCTCGGTCAGCGACAGGGTCTTGCATTTCTTCATCAGCTCGTGCAGCACATTGCGCTGGCGCTGCGTGCGGCCAAAGTCGCCGTTGCCCACGCTGCGGATGCGCATGTAGGCCAGCGCGATGCGGCCAGACATGTGCACCAGTCCGGGCTTCTGCGGCATGTTCGGGTCGCGATGCAGCAGGATGCTCTTGATGGCGTTGAGCTCGTCGCGGCTGATCTCGATGTCCACGCCGCCCAACGTGTCAATCAGCGGCTTGATGGTGTCAAAGTCGAAGATCACCGTGCCCTCGATGTCGATGCCCAGGTGCGACTGGATCACGTCCTTGCAGCCCTCGTAGCCGTGGTTGCGGTAGACGCTGTTGATCTTGTTCTCGCCGCCGCCCGGCGTGGTGATCTTGCTGTCGCGCAGGATGGAAGAAAAAATCACGCGTTTGCCCGCGGGATCCAGTGATACGATCATCAGCACGTCAGTGCGCGCAGCCGCTTGGCCGGATTCGGTGTACGAGTCCTGGCCGAGCACGAGATAGTGTTTGATATCCTGCGGCGCGGCATGCGCGGGCAGGCAAATGCCGCCGAGCATCAGCATGCACAGCAGCAGGGAAAGCAGGCGGATCGGGCGCATGGAGTGTCCCCCTTCGGCGCGAAGTCGCGCTACGCATAGAACGCGACAAAATGGAATTTGCTTGCAACCAGTTAGGTAAAGAGTAGGCGCATGAGCAGCGTACCGTCCTCCAGCAGCGGCAGGGCGGCGGCGGTGGGCTCGTCAAACTTGCGCGGCACGCCCGGCGTGCGGCTGTCGTAGATGCAATAGGGTACCGGGCTGCCGTCGTGCGTGCGCGTGGTCAGCAGCGTCGGGTGGTCGCTTAAGAGCAGGATGCGGAAATCCGCATCAATCTCGGGCAGCGCGGAGAGCAGCGGCCCGGCGATGTACTGGTCGATGCGGCGGATGCCCTCGCACTTGCCCTGCGCATCCCCGGCGTGCGCGCACTCGTCGGGCGCCTCGATGTGGATAAACGCGACGTCTGTGCCCTGCGCCAGCGCGTCCAGCGCGGCGGATAGCTTGCCTGCGTAGTTGGTGTCCAGGTCGCCGGTTGCGCCGGGCACGCGCGGTGCGGGCAAGCCGGACAGCGCCGCGATGCCCCATACCAGCGGCACCGCCGAGATCACGACCCCGCGCTTTTGATACTTTTGCTCGAAGTTGTCCAGCTGTACCGCGCGCCCCGCACCCCACGGCCACAGACAATTGGCGGGCAGCGTGCCGCGCGCGATGCGCGCCTGGTTGACCGGGTGCTGCGACAGCGCCTGGAATGACGCGCGCATGTACGCGGTCAGCGCCTCGGCGGACGCGCCTTGCGGCAGGTGGTCGGCGATGGCCTGTCCTAATATATTATGCGGTTCAGTCAGCTTGTAGACCGCATCCTTGGGCACGCGATCGGCGGCGACCACACCGACGTGGCGGAAGGAGTGCGTGGGGTATAGCGTCAGCCCCAGCTTGACGGCAGCGGCGCACACCGCCGGGTCTCCCGCAAGCGCGGCAATCAGCGCGTCGGCCTCCTCGCCCTCGACGTTGCCGCCGTTGTGCGAGAGGATGGTGGCGGTGTCGAAGCTGTCGCCCTCCAGCGCCACCATGTTCACGCGGAAGGACACCTCGCCGGGCTGTAGCGCCACGCCGTTGCCTGCGGCCTCCAGCGGGGAACGCCCGGTGTAGCACACACGCGGGTCATGGCCAAAGATCGACAGGATGGCGGTATCGCTGCCTGCGGGCAGGCCAGAGGGCACGGTTTGCGCGCGGCCCATGCGCCCGCCTGCCAGCGTGTCAAAGAACGGCAGATCCAGGTAAGTCAGCGGCGTGCGCCCATCCAGCGCGGGTACCGGTGCATCGGCGATGCCATCGGCGATGATCACGACATATTTCATGAGGAAAACCTCCTTGCCTAAAAAAGCATATCTTGCAAAACATTCGCGCCGGAAAAACAAAAATCCTGCCCACCGGTGACCTGGGCAGGAAGGAACCGAAAAAAGCATTACTGGAAGCGGACAACCTTGCCTGCGGTATCGCACAGCACCTGGCCATCGGCCAGCGCGTGCACGCCGCCGACGATCACATGGCGCACGCCCTCGGGCAGCGCGTCGGGGCGCGACCTGGGATGCTCGGATTCGCGGAATCCGGCGCGGTCGCGCAGCTTGATCGGGTCGATGATCGCGATGTCCGCCACCGCGCCGATGGACACGCGCCCGCGCCCGATCAGACCGAACGTGCGCGCGGGCAGCAGCGTAGCGCGGCGCACGGCCTCGACCCAATCGAACGCTTTGCGCTCGATCACCATCTTGCGGAAAAAGCGCGGGAACGTGCCCGCGATCTGCGGATGGCCTTCGCCCGGCGCATACCCGCCAGCATCGCTGGAGGGCATCATGTCCGGCGCGCGCAGGATGGTGTAGATCGCTTCCTCGTTGTCTACATAGACAATGGCTGATTCGTCGCTGTGGCAAGCGCGCACATGCGCGAGCAGCTCCGGTGTGAGCTGCATGCCGCAATGCGGGCCACTGGCCATGCGGATATTCTCGGGATAGATGCTGTTGGCGCGCATGATCTCCGGCTCGAACAGCGTGGCACCGATGCCGGTTGCCCAATGGCTGTACAGGCCGCTGTCGGCGCTGATATGCAGCCCTTCATGCTTGGCGTTGGCCAGCATGGTCAGCGCCTCGGTGGGTACCGCCTCACCATACTGGTAGACAAAGTGCGACAGGTGCATGTGCGCGCCAGACTCGCGCGCCAATTGCAGCACCTCGGTGATGGATTCCAGATCGTCGTTGCTGCGCATGTTGGTATCCACCGCGACGATGCGCTCCTGCTCGGCGGCGACGCGGCAGAGCGCCAGCGCCTCGGCATGCGAGCTGCCCGGCGCGTAGCCCAGCCCAAAGGACAGGCCGCACG
>JAVBUY010000060.1:0-15099 GCA_031554855.1 Eubacteriales bacterium | reverse complement strand
CACTGCGGCGCGAAGACGCGGAATTGGTGCGTGCGGCGGCTTCGGCAGCTGACGCGGTGGTCAGTGCGGTCGCGTATCGCATGGCGGCGGTGATGTATCGCGATGCGTCGGAGGCGGTGCTGCTGGTCGGCTGTGAGCCGGACTTAAGCATCATTGAAGGGCTACCGCTGCTGACCGGCCGCTTTGTGCATGCCAGCGACGCGCGGGAGCTGCGCGCGGTGGCCGTAATCGAGGACTCGTTGGCCGAGCGGCTGTTCGGCCGTGGCGACCCGATTGGTAAGCAGATCGACCTGGCCGGTCGTCGGCTGAAGGTAATCGGCGTGATCGGCGATGATCAGGACAGTGAAGTATCGGTGGTCAAACCGGTCGCTGAGCAGCGCGTGTGGCTGCCGTTGCAAGTGTTTGAGGGCATCTATGGCGCACGGGTCGATGAAATCGCGCTGTCGGTCTTTGCGTCGGCCGATCCGGCGCAGGCGGGGCTCAGCGGCGCGCGCAGTCTGACGCAGCGCTATGGCGGGCAGTATCAGGCCGTGACCTATGAGGCCGAGATGGACGCTGCGCGCAGCATTTTGCGCATCTTCCTGATGGTGATGGCGTGCGTGGCGGTGATTTGCATGGTGGTTGGCGGCATCGGCGTGATGAATATCATGCTGGTGTCGGTGCGCGAACGGCGATACGAGATCGGCGTGCTCAAGGCGTTAGGGGCGTCGCGCCGTGTGATCCTGACGCAGTTTCTGCTGGAGGCGCTGGCGTACGCGTTGCTGGGCGGCGCGGTGGGGCTGATCATCGGCACGGCGCTGGTGGCTGGCGCGGCGGTGCTGATCCGGCTTTCCATTCCGGTGGGCAATGACGTGCGCGCGATGGCGGTGGCTTTCGCCTGCGCGATCGGCGTGTTTTTCGGCATGTATCCGGCGATCCGGGCGGCGAATATGCAGCCGGTGGACGCACTGCGCACCCGAAACTAAAAAATGGAAGTTTTTTTCGTCGCATCCCGCCGCATTTTGGGCAATATGGCTGGAAAACGGCATGTCCGCTCGCCGTTTTTTTGTACGCACATCCAAATTGTGCAAGTAATCCTGCATTTCTCTGAAAACAAGAAACCAATTAGCGCAGCTTAACTTTGGGAGAGTGTACAAATGCATGCATAGAACTTTGTGGAATCCATCGGTTCACTTTTGCAGGGAATCCGCCTATAATAAGTACAGATAGTGGCCGATGAGGAAGCGGCCTCCCAACGTGAGCAAGTAAGGGGGTTTTTTTATGGCGAGCGTTTCTTTGAAGAACATCTACAAGATCTATCCTGGTGATGTGACGGCAGTCAGCGATTTCTGCCTGGACATCGAGGACAAGGAGTTTATTGTGTTGGTTGGCCCCTCGGGCTGCGGTAAGTCCACGACGCTGCGCATGGTCGCCGGTCTGGAGGAAATCTCCGATGGCCAGCTGATCATTGATGGCCGCCTGGTCAACGACGTCGCGCCCAAGGATCGCGACATCGCGATGGTGTTCCAGAACTACGCGCTGTACCCGCACATGACGGTGTATGACAACATGGCGTTTGGCCTGAAACTGCGCAAGAAGCCCAAAGCGGAAATCGACCGCCGCGTGCATGAGGCCGCGAAGATCCTGGACATCGAGCACCTGCTGAGCCGCAAGCCCAAGGCGCTGTCCGGCGGTCAGCGTCAGCGCGTCGCGCTGGGTCGCGCCATCGTGCGCGAGCCGAAGGTCTTCCTGATGGACGAACCGCTGTCCAACCTGGATGCTAAGCTGCGCGTGCAGATGCGCACCGAGATCACCAAGCTGCATCAGCGTTTGCAGACCACCTTCATCTACGTTACGCATGACCAGACCGAGGCCATGACCATGGGCTCGCGCATTGTGGTCATGAAGGACGGATTCATCCAGCAGGTGGATACGCCGCAGAATCTCTACGATTTCCCCGGCAACCGCTTTGTGGCGTCCTTTATCGGCAGCCCGCAGATGAACTTTTTCTCCGTGAAGCTGGAGAAAGAGGGCAAGGATGTGTGCGCAATCTTTGGCAACAACAAGATCAAGGTGCCGGTCAGCAAAATGGGCAAGTTCACCGACGAAGGCTATGTGGGCAAGGAAGTCTGGATGGGCATTCGTCCGGAAAACCTGCATGACGAAGAGGTGTTCCTGACCGCGCATCCCGACAGCGTCGTCGATGCTAAAGTCGAAGTGGTCGAGCTGATGGGCTCGGAGACCTACCTCTACCTGAAGGTGGATGGCAAGGAAGACAACGTGATCGCCCGTGTCGATCCGCGCTCGAAGGCGCGCGCTGGGGAGACCATCAAGATCGCGCTGGATCCGAACCGCCTGCACTTCTTCGACAAGGAGACCGAGGTCACGCTGCTGAGCCGCTAATCACGGCATGCATAGAGCCGGTGCGAGAGCACCGGTTTTTTGCACCTTCGGCGCAATCACTCCCCACACGTAGCAGATGGTTTTGATTGTCTTGCGGTTTCTGTGGATTTTTTGTGAAAAATGTACTATAATAATTAGTACGCATGTTTAGAGGAATCGGCGTGCTCGCTACTGCATGCCAAAAGGAGAATGACGTGATACCAGAAAAGCGATTTTTGAATCAAGTACAGCAGGTGCTGGGCAGGCTCATGCAGCCACTATGCCTGCTGGATGAGGAGGGCAATGTATTATTGCCCGACAGCCAGAGCACGCGATGGGAGTTGCCGAGCTTTATGGAGCCCGGCGTGCCGGTCGCGTTTGAGGCGCGCACATATTTGGCGGTCGATATCATTCCACCGCTGGTGCTGTGCTGCGAGGCACAGGGAACAGCTGTGCACGACAGCATCCTGCTCGCCGGCGCGATGGTGCAGGCCATGGGGCGCGGCGAGGCACCGATCGCCAGCCGCTACGACGTATACCGTCGCGTGCTGCGCGAGGAGCTGACCGGCCCCGAGCTGGAGGCGCTGGCCAACGAGCATCAGATCGAACTGGAGCGTGACCGCTGCGCGGTGATGCTGCAAGTGATGCAAACCGAGAGCGAAACCGCGCTGCAACAGATGGAGATGCTGGTGCCGCGCGAGAATGGCGATCTGCTCATCGAGCTGGATCGCCACACGCTGGTGCTGCTGAAAAACATGGACGACGTGGAGAGCTTTGATGAGCTGCGCCAGTTGGGCGAGGCCATCCAGCAGATGCTGATGGACGAGACCGGGCACACGTGTCTGGTGGGGATCGGCGAACAGAAACATACGCTGGCCGCGTTGGGCGAATCCTATCGCGAGGCGCGCCGCGCGCTGGAGGTGGGGCGCACCTTCCGTCCGGACAGCACGATCCTGGTGTTCCGCCAGCTGGTGCTGGAGCGCTTCATGACCGACATCCCGCGCGAGCTGGGCGCGCGCTACCATAGCATTCTGTTCAACCGCAAGACCGCGCGGTTGTTCAATGACGAGATGCTGCACACCATTCAGATGTTCTTTGAGAAAGACCTGAACCTTTCGGATACCGCGCGCCAGTTGTACATCCATCGCAATACGCTGGTGTATCGCCTGGACAAGGTGCAGCGGCAGACCGGACTGGATCTGCGAAAGTTCGACGACGCGGTGACCTTCAAGCTGGTCATGCAGCTCGGTCGCAGCGGCAAGGACAAGCCACGCCAACTGAACTAAGTAGGAGCGCACATGACACAAGAAGAACTGCGACAAGCGGCGCTGGCGGCGCATGCGCGCTGGCGGGGCAAAATTGAGATCGTGAGCAGGGTGCCGGTGCAGACCACCGCTGACCTGGCGCTGGCGTACACGCCGGGCGTTGCCGAGCCCTGCAAGGCTATCCACGCCCATCCTGACGACGTGTACCGCTACACGCGCAAGTGGAACACCATCGCGGTGGTTTCCGACGGCACGGCGGTGCTCGGCCTAGGCGATATCGGTCCGAAAGCCGGACTGCCGGTGATGGAGGGCAAGGCGCTGCTGTTTAAGGCACTTGCCGATGTCGATGCGGTGCCGATCATGCTGGACACCAAAGATGTCGATCAAATTGTGCAGACCGTTCGGCTGATCGCGCCGGGCTTTGGCGGCATCAACCTGGAGGATATCGCCGCGCCGCGCTGCTTTGCGGTGGAACAGCAGCTGCAACAGGTGCTGGACATTCCTGTGTTCCATGACGACCAGCACGGCACGGCGGTGGTGGTGGCCGCAGCGCTGACCAACGCGCTGAAGATAACTGGCAAGCACATGGACGCGCTGCGTGTGGTGGTCCATGGTGCGGGTGCGGCGGGTACGGCTTGTGCCAAGCTGATGCTGTCGATGGGTGTGCGCGACCTGATCATGGTGGACAGGCAGGGCATCATTACCGACGCGCCCGGCGACCCACACCGCGACATGGCGGCGTGCACCAACCCGCGCGGCATCACTGGTGCGCTGACGGAGGCATTGCAAGGCGCCGACGTGTTCCTGGGCGTATCCGCACCGGGCGTACTGTCCGGTGAGCTGGTGCGCACCATGGCCGATCAGCCGATCATTTTCGCCATGGCCAATCCGACGCCGGAAATTTTTCCCGATGAAGCGATCGCCGCAGGTGCGCGCATCGTGGGCACAGGCCGCAGTGATTTTCCCAATCAAATCAACAATGTGCTGGCTTTCCCGGGCATTTTTCGCGGGGCGCTGGATGCGCGCGCCAGCCGCATCACCGAGGGCATGAAAATCGCTGCCGCGCGCGCGATCGCCGCGCTGGTGGTCGATGCGGAGCTATCCGAGCAGCACATCTTGCCCGCGGCGCTGGATCCACGCGTAGCTCCGGCGGTGGCGGCGGCGGTGATGGCCGCCGCGCGGGAGGAAGGTTGCGCGCGCGCCTGATGGGTAACACTAACGACGAAAATCCCTGCGCAGCGCAACCCGCGACGCAGAAAGGAACACAACATGATGCAAAGGATTCCTCGGATCGTCGCGCTGACGCTGATCATGGTGCTGGTGCTGCTGGTGTGCGTGCCGGTGGCAGCTGGCGGCCTGCTGCCCGGGCTCAAGATTTTTTCCGGCGGCGACACCATCACCATCCCCAAGGAAGAGTATGAGCGGCTCAAACGCTTTGAACGCATGAGCGACATCGTGGACTTGGTGGAAAAAAACTACATCACCGAGCCCAATACGCAGGACATGATCCATTTTGCCGAGCGCACGGTGCTCTATCCGCTGGATGACCCCTACACCAACTATCTCTCGCCCGAGGACATGGCGGTGGAGGAAGAAGAGCGCAGTGGCAACTACGAAGGCGTGGGCATGCAGTTGACCGTCGATCCGACGGACAACCTGATCACCGTCACGCGCGTGTTCCAGAACAGTCCGGCGGAAAAAGCCGGGGTGCTGCGCGGCGATAAGGTTGTCAAGGTCGATGGCGAGGAATATTACGGCAATACGATGTCGCAGGCCGTTGACGTGATGCGCGGCCAGCCCGGCACTGACGTGACGGTCAGCTATCTGCGCGAAGGACGCGAGGAGCTGCTCGATTTCACGATGACGCGCGCCAAGGTCGAGGTCAACAACGCATCCTACGAAATCCTGGACGGCAACATTGGCTACCTGCTGCTGTATGAGTTCAACGGTACCGACGTGGATGGGTTCTTCCGCGCGCTGGATTACTTCCGCGAGCACAAAGTGCGCGGCATGATTCTCGACCTGCGCGACAATCCGGGCGGGTATGTGGTGGACTCGGTGGAGATCGCCGATGCGCTGCTGCCCGAGGGCATCATCACCTACATGGAGGATCGCCAGGGCAGGCGCGAGGAATACAAGTCGAATGCCGACATGCTGGGTTGGCCGATGGTGGTGCTGGTCAATGAGTACTCGGCCAGCGCATCGGAGATTTTGACCGGCGCGATCCGCGACTACAAGGTGGGCAAGGTGGTGGGCACCACCACATTCGGCAAGGGCATCGTGCAGGAGATGTTCTCCTTCCATGCCGACGGCGCGGGCCTGCTGCTCACTACGATGTACTACTTCACGCCGTCTGGCGTGTGCATCCACAAGATCGGCATCGAGCCCGACGTCGTGGTCGAGCAGCCCGAAAACCTGCGCAGCCAGGGTCCGGCGGTGGCGCATGACCTGGACGTGCAACTAAAGCGCGCGATCGAAGTGCTGGAGGAAGAGATCACCCAGAAGGGACCGGCCTTTGTGCAGTAAGTAGCAGAAGACGCATCTTCAGCATCAAAGATTCCCCGCTTCGTTCTATGAGCGCAGCGGGGAATCTTTTGCAATTACCAGAAAAAACGCGATGCTACACCGTTCCGCGAAACCCTTTGCCGATGATTTCGCTGGTGTTGGTGATCATCAGGAACGCCTGGGCGTCGATTTGGCGGACAAAGGCGCGCAGACGCACCGCTTGCAGCGGGCTGGTGGCGCACAGGATGACGGTGCGCTTGTCGCCGGAGTACGCGCCGGTTGCTGGGTAGTGCGTGGCACCACGATGCAGCGTTTTCACAATGAATTCCAGCACTTCCTGATCGTGCTGCGTGACGATGGTAAAGAACTTGTTGCGGTTGATGCCCTCAATCACCAGATCGACCACCATGGCCTTGAGCACCAGACCGAGCAGCGAGAACAAGCCGATCTCCAGGGAAAAGACGAGGCAGGCAGACGCGGCGATTAGGAAGTCCGTGGCGAGCAGCGCATTGCCGATGTTCAGCGACGTGTGGCGTTTGATCAGCATGGCCAGGATATCGGTGCCACCCGTGCTGGCCTGCATATTGAAGAGAATGGCCGAGCCGAGCGCGGGCAGCATCATCGAATAGAATAGCTCGAGCATCGGCTGGGTGGTCAGTGGCTTGTCCAGCGGGATGGTCACTTCCAGCAGGCGGATGAGCAGCGACAATAGCACCGTGCAGTACACCGTCTTGACGCTGAAATAGCGCCCTAACGCGGCATAGCCCACGATCAGCAGCACGAAGTTGATGACCATCACGATTGTGCCGGTCGATACTGTTGGCAGCAGCTGCGAACTGAGAATGGACAGGCCGCTGACGCCGCCGGTGGAAAAGTGATTGGGGAATTTGAAAAAATAGACACCGACCGCGACCAGAGCGGTACCTGCGGTCATCAGCAGAAAGGATGCCAGCTGGGATAGGCGCGGGGTGCTACGCATTTGCATTCATCCACACTTCTCTCTGAAAGCGATGCTCCTATTATACTGGGTCAAGCGGCTTTGAGCAATCCTCATGCGTGTGCCGTGGAAAAGATTTGCACGGCTGAACTGCGCGATTTTATAAGGCAATGGTTGACAGAACGCCTATAAGAAAGTAGAATGAACGTAGAATATGTGCGGTGGAAGGCGAATGGCACGGAGCGTGTGCTTTGTGTTTCCCGCTTCCTCTCCGCCAAGGAAAAAGTGGGGAGAGTGTTTATGATGAACAAGAAAACTTGGCTCGTGATCGCGCTGGTCGTCGTATTGGCCTTTGCGTTGGCTGGCTGCAACAAGGCTGCCGAGCCGGTAGCCACTGCGGTGCCCGCGACCGAAGTGCCTGCGACGGAAGTCCCGGCGACCGAAGTGCCTGCGACGGAAGTTCCGGCAACCGAAGTGCCTGCGACCGAAGTGCCTGCGACGGAAGTCCCGGCGACCGAAGTCCCGGCCACTGAAGTGCCTGCGACCGCTGAGCCGAAGGCCGACATCGTGGCCGAAGTAAAGGAACTGATCGCCGCCGACAAGAACGCCGCGACGACCAAGATCCTGGAGCTGTTTGCCGACGCGAAGGCCGCCGAGCACGTCGTGGCGATGGCTGCCGATGAGGATCTGCACGCGGTGCTGTCCAAGATGAGCCGCGAGCAGCCGATCGTCAAAAAGACGCTGGAAGGCCTGGCCGGTGATGCCGGTGTGGATAAGGTCATCGCTGGCGCGAAGAAGCTGGCCGAAGAGGCGGAGGCCGCGAAGGCCGCCGCCGAAGCGAAGGCCGCGGAAGCCGCCGCTGCCGCTACCGACGTCGTGGCCGAGGTCAAGGGTCTGATCGCCACCGACAAGAACGCCGCAACCACCAAGATCCTGGAGCTGTTCGCCGATGCGAAGGCTGCCGAGCATGTGGTGAAGATGGCTGCTGATGCCGACCTGAACGCACTGCTGTCCAAATTCTACCGCGAGCAGCCGATCGTCAAGAAGACCCTGGAAGGTCTGGCCGGTGATGTGGGCGTGGATAAGGTCATCGAAGGCGCGAAGAAGCTGGCCGCCGATGCCGAAGCCGCCAAGGCAGTGACCGAGATCAAGCAGCTGATCGAAAGCGACAAGAACGCCGCGATCACGAAGCTGCTGACGCTGGCCGCCGACGAGAAGGCCGCGCTGGAGCAGTTCCCGCAGCTGGCCGTCGAGCCCGCGATCGCCGAACTGATGATGACGCTGCGCTCGCAGCAGCCCGTCATGAAGAAGGCGATGGAAGCCCTGCGCAGCGATCCGGTGATCGGCAAGCTGATGGAGGCCATTCCGACGCCCGCGCCCGCGCAATAATCTCTTTTTCATCACAGGCTCCGCAGATCTCTGCGGAGCCTGTTTTTGTGCGTCGCTCTTTTCAACCATCTTTTGCCTATACATTGCGCAGCAAGCGGGGTATAATACAAAGGATAGTCCAGCTTAACCAAGGAGGAAACGCATGGAGAAAAGATCGTTTATCCGGCGCATCGTGCGCAATGACTATGCGTTTACCGTCCTGACCAAAATCGCGGCGGTGGCTATCGGGCTGATCGCCTCGTCGATCTCCAAGCGTTTCCTGGGCCCGGCTATCGAGGGCGAAGTCGGGTACATCGACTCGATCCTGACCCTCGTGGCGGTGGCGGCCAATCTGGGGCTTTATCAGCCGTACCCGTACTATAAGCGCCAGAATGAGCCCGAGGTGCTCGACAAGTTCCTGAACATCTTCGCGCTGCAATTTTTTGTGTATACGACCGTAGGCCTGATTCTGGCAACGATGCTCAAGAGCACGGCGCTGCTGGCGGTGTGCGCAATTGCGCCATTCCAGGTGCTGGCCAACCAGCTGTCGTTTATGATCATGGTCGAGGACGTGAAGTACAAGAACGTGGTGTTCTTTTCGGCGCGTATCCTCAACACGCTGTTCATCCTGATCGCCGCGCTGACACTCAAGCCGTCGCTGTGGATCGCGCTGGTGATGTATGGCATCGGCAACGTGCTGACCATTGTGCTGACGGTATGGCGATTCAAAAAGTTTGGCAACCCGCTGCGCGCCGATTTGCGCTTTTTGCGCAAGATTTTGTGGTTTGGCATCGTTTCCATGGTAACCACGATTTTGCTGACACTCAATTACCAGGTGGATATGCTGATGCTGACGTGGATGGGCATTAGCGACGTGCAGCGCGGATTCTACCGCACCGGCGCGTCATTGGCCGCGTATGGCTGGCTGATTCCGGATGCATTCCGCGAGGTGCTGTTCTCCAGAACCGCCAAGAGCGACGCGATCGACGACGTGACCTTTTCGCTAAAGATCAACTTCTACATCACCATGGCGATGCTGGTGCTCATCGCTGCGTTCGGCTATCCGATGCTGTACATTCTGTTTGGGGCACGCTACCTGCCCGCGTATCCGGTGACGGTGGCGCTGCTGGCCGGTGTGCTGAGCATGTCGTACTTCAAGCTGATCGGTACGCTGCTACTCGCGCAGGGCAAGAAGGGCGTGTATATCGCGACGCTGGCCGCCAGTGCGGCAGTCAATATTGCGGCTAACTTTTTTGCGATCCCCGCCTTTGGCATCATGGGCGCGGCACTGGCTTCGGTGCTGTCCTATAGCGCGGCGGGCGGGGTGTTCCTGCTCTACTTTGTGCGCACATATGAAGTGCCGGTCAGCAAGCTGTTTGTCGTGCGGCGCGAGGAGATACGCACGCTGGTCGCCAAGCTGCGGCGGAAATAGCGCACACACAATCCATCAATCCATCAATCCATCAAGCAGGAGGAAAACCATGCGGCGAAACACGGCGACATGTTGGGGGATCTGCGCGCTGCTCTGTGGGGCGCTGCTTTGCGGTGCGGCAAGCGCGAGCCAGCCGGAGAAGGACGATTCCTTCTTTGGCAATGCGCTGATCGCGGCCACGAGCGCACCCACACAGGCCAGCGAGGCGGCGGCACCGACGGAAAGCACGCCTGCGCCCGCCACCGAGCCCACTGCAGCGCCCGCCTCGCAGCCCGAGCAGGCACTGCCACCGCCGCCGAAGCCGACGATCAGCATTCTGTCACCGGCCAGTGACGAGGGCGTAGGTGCGGGCAATGTGCTGACCGTAGAGGTGAGCTACGCCGACGCGGAGCGTGTGGAGATCGAGGCCAGTTGGGACGGCGACAACCGGAAGGTCGAGCTGCCCGCCGGTGGCACGACGGCGACACTCGAGCTTCCGCCGATTCCGGGACATATCACCGTCACCGCGCGCGCGTACTCCGCGCAGGGTGCGGATGGGCAAGTGTCGGTCGGCGAGACAGAGACTGTGCTGATGGCGCCGCGCGAGGTGCTGATCAATGCGATGATCGCGCTGGCGCACGACAACTTTGGCGATCGTCGCTACAACTTCGCGCCCGCGCAGACCGACACGGACATCGGTGTATGCAAGAACTTTGTCATGCGCATGTTCAATGAGAACAAGGAACCCTACGAAATGCTGGCCTATCCGGGCCTGGAACTGCACATGCCCAAGAACAACTGGAAGAAAGACGTCGCGCCGTATGCGTATGGCATTGAGTGGGCGCCCGACACCGCCGATAGCGGCAATCCGTTCGACGTGGCGGCGATGTTCCGCTACAATCCCGACCTGAGCCGTGAGGAGAACCAGCAATTGGCGCGTGAGTTTCTCGTCCAGGCTAAGCGCGGCGAGTGCTACCAGATGGTGGGCAACTATGTGGATGGCAACGGCCCGCACTCGCTGCTGCTCATCCAGGATTACGATCCGTCGGACGATATGCTGCATTGGACCGACAGCAACATGAAGGGCACGCGCAAGAACGGCGTGCGCTGGGGCTGGATTCAATGGGATCGCGACGAGAGCATCGATTGGATGGTCAAGGCGATCTGCCGAAAGAACTGCGGCGCGACGCTATACCGGCTGCGCGAGGATATCGTGTTCAAGTAGGCGAATCGGCATCGGACGGCGCCCTAAAGCATAGAGCAATCTTGGCATCATGCTGTGGAAAGGGCGGGAAGAAAAGGGCGATTCCATCCCATATTGCAGCCTAAGCCGACGCCAATACTTGAGGTGCGCGATGAGCCGGTCACATCACCGATCGATCCGTCGCCTGCGGCAGAGTGATCGGCGAGCCGATCGAACGCACGGACGAAACAAACGCCTGACAAAGCCCAGCCTGCATTGTGCAGGCTGGGCTTTGCATGTGGCGGCGTGGATGGAGGCATGAAGCAGGCAGATGCGGGCTACTGCGCTGGCGCAGCGGGACTGGCGCCAGCCGACTTTGCATGCGCACGCGCGCCGTCGGTCATCTCGATGGAGCCGTCGGGCAGCACCCACAGCGCATCGACGCCGGGCAGCGAGGCGACCAGTGCCCGGCTTTGTTCCAGCGGCAGCAGGAAGGCTGCGGTAGACAGCAGGTCGGCCAAGCCGGAATGCTCCGTGAGGATGGTGACCGACTCGTAGTATGCGCCGGGCATCAGTGTCGCGGGGTCAATCAGGTGGTGGTATGGTTGGCCATCCACCACATAGTAGCGCTGATAGACGCCGCTGGTTACCACCGACATGTTGGACAGGAAGAAGGTTTCGACGATGTCCGAGTTGGCGTCGGAAAACACATTGCCGCGAGGATCCTGGATGCCGATTCCCCAGGCGATGCGCTTGCCGTCCAGCGGTGGGTTGCCGACGCGGACGTTGCCGCCCGCGCTGAGGATGAACGACGAAATGGGGGACTGAAGCAGCTCTTGCGCCACGACCTCGGCTGCATAGCCCTTGGCCACCGCGCCAACATCGAGCTTGAGTTCCGGGTCACGATAAAACACCGTCAGATTCACCGGATCGAGCTGCACGTCGGTCATATCGACATGCTGCGCGGCGGTGCGCAATACGTCGATTGGCGGCAATTCCGCGCGCTCGGGGTCGGCCATGCCCGCCTCGCGGTAGTTATGCCAGATGCGCAACACCGCGCCCAGCGCGATATTGGTTGTGCCGCCTGTCGCGGGCTGGTTATCGCGGCAGAACACCAGCAAATCCATCAGTTCTTTTTGCACAGTCACCGGCGCTTTGGCAGCGTCTCGGTTGAGCACGTAGATGTTCTGGATGCCCGCATACTCTGTGTAGCCGTCGTAGAGCTGGTGCAGCTGCATCAGGCGGTCGTGCGCCTGGTTCGCCGCAGCCTGGAAGGTCGCTTCATCCGACGCGTACGCCATCAGCGTGGTCAGCGTGTCGAAGGTATCGAAAAAGCTGGTGCTGAATCGGTCATATACCGGCGCGGGGGGCGCGGCGGCGCAGCCGGAGGCCGTCAGCGCAGTGAGCAAGAGCAGGCAGAGCAAGACGCGGCGGGTTCGCTTCATAGATGCACAATCTCCCTTGGCGATGAATTTAGTAGCACAATTGTAGCATGGCGTGGGGCGTTTGTGAAGAATGCGACAAAAAAGAGATCCCCTCGCGGGGATCTCTTGATGCAAATTCGAATTACTTCGCGTTCGCAGCGGCCTTCTCCAGAGCCGCGAGGTAAGCGCCGATGTCGATGGTCACAGAGGCCTTCAGGTCCGCATCGGCGGGCACGGCCAGGTGATGGTCATCCTTCTTTTCGGTCTTGGTGGCCAGCACGTCGGCAACGGTCTTGCCCATGCAGTAGGCTTCCAGATTGGCAACCTGCTCGTACAGTTCGAAGCCAGCGCCAGCGTTGGTGCCGTTCTTGCCGGAGGTCTCCTTCATGCCATAGGCTTCCTTCTTCTCGACCTTGGAGGTGATGGGGGCGGCCAGGTCGCTGACGAGGGTGCCATCGGGCGCGAAGTCCACGCGGGTCTGCGCGACGTCGAAGCTGATGGAGACGATCTTGCCGGCGTCATCGATGGTCACGGCGCAAATGGTGGAGTCCACCTGAGCGCGGCCGTTGGTCTTCTCGCCGTCTTTCTCGGCAACCGGCGTGGAAGAGCCGATCGAGGTCACGATGCCCAGGCCGGTCTTATTCTCGGCGGTGGCAACAGCGGCGGAGCACGCAACCAGCGTCATAGCCAGAGCAAGAACCAGAACCAAAGAAACAAGCTTTTTCATGGGAATACACTCCTTCTTAATTTCTCGATATTCGAGAATCTGCTAATATTTTAACAGGACAGACACAAAAAATCAAGGGGAATTCGTGTGCGATTTGGGTGAGATTGTTAAGAAAAGTGTGCAAGTACCCGAACAATCAAGTTTTAACGAAACAAGTCCAATTATTAACAATATAAAAAATACTAGACAAAAATATTACATATATGTTACAATTGCATCGTTTCTGGAAGTGTGCATGGTGACACTTTAGCACGTTACTACAAGTGATGACACATTTGAGCCAATGAGCAAGTAGAACCTGAACGGAGGAAACCAATATGCGCGCACGTGGCTATATAGCCGCGCTGGGACTGGCGCTGGCCCTGGCATTGCCGGTGGCTGGCTTTGCCGCGCCCAGCGAAGCGCAGGTGGTTTCCAAAAGCACGTCGCTGTCCAGCACGGTGCGCGTGTGGCTGTCCTCACTGGGCGGCGCGACAACACTCAACCTGACGCTCGACGGCAGCTATTCGCTCAATGGCAGCCAATCGCTGCCGCAAGGCGCATCCGCGACGGTGAGCTACGAAGGCGGCACGCTCTATTTCACCACCGGCGGCACGCGGACCAACATGGGCACGCAATTCGTGCTGCGGCGAAGCGGCGGCTCAGGCTATAGCGGCATCAAGATTTCGCAATCGCGCAATCCCAGCTATTGGTACAATGGCGACATGGAGCTGGCCGCACGCAATGGGCGGCTGTACGCCATCGCATACTTGGGCATAGAGGACTATTTGATGGGCGTAGTGCCCTATGAAATGAGCAATAGTTTCCCGCTGGAAGCGCTCAAGGCGCAAGCTGTGGCGGCGCGCACTTACGCGCTGTCGAAGATGGCCAACCGCGCTGCGTACTATGATGTGGTGGATACCACCGCCGACCAGATTTATCGTGGCCTGGCGACTGGCTTGGACCGCGTGCGGCAGGCTGTGGAGGGCACGCGCGGCGAGGTGGCGATGTCCGGCGGATCGTACATCAGTGCGCTGTACACCGCTTCGAACGGCGGACAAACCGAATCAGTGAAGAATGCCTGGAATTCCAGCGGGTATTCTTATTTGGATGTACACGACGACCCGTATGACGTCGCCAATCCGTCCTCGCCCGTGCGCTCGTATACGTTTAGCGGCAGCGGCAGCAACGGCTACGGCGTGGATTCACTCATCAAATCAAAAATCGCTTCGCAATTGTCGGCGAAGGGATATTCTTCCGCGAATGTCAATATCACCGCTGTGACCAATGTGACGGCGCATACACCGAAGTATGCGTCGCCTTCTAAACTCTACACGAAGGTAGATGTGACCGTGA
This sequence comes from Eubacteriales bacterium, assembly GCA_031554855.1. Taxonomy (GTDB): domain Bacteria; phylum Bacillota; class Clostridia; order Christensenellales; family Aristaeellaceae; genus JAVBUY01. The sequence goes on along the minus strand of JAVBUY010000060.1, from coordinate 583 downwards.
CGGTGTCCGCCGGAGGGCAGACCGTGTCCGGCCTGACCGCCACGCTGGACTACTTTGGCGAGCTAGAGAGCCTGCTGGGCATGAGCATCAATGGTACCGCGAATGAGCTGATCTCGGTGGAGCGCAGCGGCTCAAGCTTCCGCCTGGTTGCGCGGCGCTATGGGCACGGCATCGGCATGAGCCAGCGCGGCGCGCAGCAGATGGGCAGCCAGGGCATGAACTACCGGCAGATCATCAATTTCTACTATCCCGGCGTGACGCTGGTGCAGTACGACTTTGGCGGCACGACGCTGCCGCCGGTCACCGGCACATTGCCCGACGCGACGCAGCAGCCCGAGCAGCCCATGACCGAGGGCGGCGGCACCGCAACGGTGGCGCTGGACAATCCGTCGAGCTGGCTGAACATGCGCAGCGGGCCGGGCACGGAGAATAGCATCCTGGCGCAGCTGCGCCATGGTACGGTGGTGACTGTGCTGGGCAGCAATGGCGGCTGGTGCCAGATCCAGTATAACAACCTGACCGGCTATGTGATGCAGAGCTACCTGGTGCTCTCCGAGCCGGTGTCTACCCCGGTGCCTGTGGA
>JAVBUY010000120.1:0-9833 GCA_031554855.1 Eubacteriales bacterium | reverse complement strand
ACGGCGTCGGGGTCGGCGTCGGCGGCGCCTCGGTGGGCGTTGGCGACGGCATGCGCGCCAACAGCTCTTCCTGTGAGATCGCCTCGATTTGCAGCGTCGCGGTCGTGGCCGACCACGCGTCGTTGGTGCCGACGCAGGCATCGATCGCACCGCGATAGGGCGACTGGAACGCATAGGGGATGGTCCAGGTGAACTCATTGCCATCGGTGACCACACCCCAGCCGGGCGTGCCGTCTGGCGCCAGGCCAATCTCATTGCCCGACGCGTCTTGCAGGCGCACGCGCTGCACATTCAGCGACGTGTGCACAGTGAAGGCCACCGCCGTGCCCACAGGCGCGGTGCTCATGTCGGCATAGAAGCCGTTGATGCTCATCGGCGGCGCTTCCTGCTGCTGCGAGGCAGTCGGCAGCACACCTTGCACCATGTCGGTGATCTTGCTGACCACCAGGTCACGCTGCGCGGGGAAAGCAAACGCACCGGCAGCCACCAGCACCGCAATCAACAGCAGCAGCACCAGCACAATCGGGAAACGGCGGCGCGGCGCGGTGCGGCGATCATCGTACTTATCGTACGCATCGTAGTCATCGTACGCTTCGTCACCCTCGACATCGTCGTAGCGTTCCTCGTCGGGGTCCACGCGTAGCGCACGGCGATTCGGCTTGGCGGGCTTTTGATCGTATGCGTCGTCGGCATACAGGTCGCGCGGTTTACGCGCTGGCGCAATGCGCGTCGCGCCCAGGTCTTGCTCCGGTTCGCGCGCGCGCGGTTGCACGGCGGCGCGGGCAGGTGCCTCAGGCTCCTCCTCATATAGATGAGAAAACCGTTCCGAGCGGCGATGGCGGCGCGACGAACCCGACCCCTCATCCACGGCGGCATGCCCGCGCTGTTCGGGCTCGTCCCACGCGTAAGATTGCTCGTCTCCGGGATTTCTCGAAGAGTTGCGCGTATTGTCCTTCAATCCGTACACCTCATTTCTTGTACATACGTAGTCATTATACAAAAATCCACAAATTTCTACAATGCTTTTTTTCGCCTCGCGCTTTTTTCGCACATCTTCTCGCTCGGCGACATAGAATGGGGCATGCGATGATCGTCAGGAGGGATGGCTATGAACCCATTGTCCCCCTATCAATTGCTGCGTAGCGCCACGCAATCGCCCACGCCGCAGCCCCGATTCTCCGCCGAGCGCTGGACAGGGATGCGTGCCGCCGCGCCGCCGCAGACGCAGCCCGTCGTGCCTGAAGCGCCGCCGGTCGCGCCCGATTCCCCCGCCGCGCGCATGCGCACGCCGCCGCCAATGTATCCACCCACAGGATACCCCACCGCGCCCGGTTCATACACAGCGCCCCAGCCCGCCAGGCGGCAGTTCTACGACGCGGTCCTCACCAAGCACCAGGAAGTGACCGCCGGCAAGGTGCGGTATCAGGAGAAGCCGCTGGAGCCGCCCTCCGTGCCGTAATCACAATACATACAAAAAAGAACGCTATGCATCATAGCGTTCTTCCCTTTTATCGCCTGTTTTCCCATGCCAATTTCAGGGATGCAGCCCCTTGTCGATGGCGTTAAGCAGCGCACCGCTCGGATCGTGCGTGTATTCCCAGAACATCACACCGGCCAGCCCATGCGTGCGCACATACGCAGCCTTCTCATAAACCGATTGCTCGTCATCATAGCTGATAAAGCGTTCCCCATTGTAGAGATATGGCGCGCGCGCTGCCTCATCCCAGTGGCGCACATAGTCGCCTTGGTTCAAGTAGCTCTTCACGATGTTGGCGAAGCTGACCGCGCTGCCACCGCTGGTTGTCGCCGCCTGCGCGAATCCGTCGCCCCTCTCGCCCGGTTCTGTCACACCCTTCCATAGATGCCCGTAAAACGCCGCGCCGATCACCAGCTTATTGCGCGGGATACCGGCTCGTTCAAACGCGCGCAGGATCGTGTCGGCGGACATACCGCCCGGGTCGTTGGCCGCCGGGTACAGGTTGGTGTGGTGCGCGGTCTTGCGCTGGCCGCCGTGCATGTCGTAGGTCATCACGTACACATAGTCGAGCAGCGGCGCGATCTTCGCGCATTCGATGCCGCGCACGCAGTCATTGGACGCGCCCACCGCGATGGACAGCGTGCGGTAGCGCCCGTCCTGCCTGGCCAGTGTGTCCAATCCGCCACGCAGCGCCTTGAGCAGCTTGGTAAAGTTCTGCTTGTCCTCCGGTGCGCTGGCGATGCCCGCCGCGCTGCTGCCTGGGTACTCCCAGTCGATGTCCACGCCGTCAAAGTCGTAGCGAACCATCAGTTCCAGCGTCGAATCCACGAATGCCTGAATGCCCTCCGGGCTGCTCGCCGCCTGCGAGAAACCGTCGGCCTCCCACCCGCCGATCGACACAACGGTCTTGATCCTGGGGTGCTTTTTCTTGTAGGCCAACAGTTTATCGATGTTGCGCCAGTGATCGCCGGTCACGCGCCCATCCTCGATGAGCGCGAACGACCAATTGATGTGCGTCAGCGTGGCGGCATCGCGCGCCAGCAGCGTCGGGTTCTTCGCGTCGTATACATAGGCGGCAACGATCTTGCTTGGTTTTTGCGCAACGGGCTTCGCCGCGGCAGCCAGGCGGGTGGGGTATGCCACCGTACACGGTGCGAAGAATATGCTGCCCATCAGGCATAGGTTCATCATTTGCTTGGCCATCCTCCGTAGTGGTTGAATGCGCATGGTACCCTCCTTGCTGTGTATCCTCGGTGCATGCACCTATGGACAGGACGACGCCGCAAGGATGAAAGTTTGCTGTGAAGATTCACCATATCGATCCAAATACATGCGCACATGCATTGTGGCAGCGCGTGTGCGAAATTGCGCTGTCAACTTTTCCCCGCGTGCTTGACAAGCCTTTGCCGCGATGATATGTTGACAGAAATGGGGAGGGTTTCGTCATGTATTGTATAGGCATTTGCGGCGCGAGCGGCAGCGGAAAGTCCACGCTGGCCGAGGAACTGAAGCAACGGGTGACCGGGACCACGCTGATTCTGAATCAGGATGCGTACTATATGGATCACCCCGAGTTGCCGTTTGAGCAGCGCGCACAGCTCAATTTTGACGAGCCGGACATCTTCGATCATGACCTGCTGCTGGCCGATGTTAAGGCGCTGCGCGACGGTCAGCCGATCACCCGCAAGGGCTATGACTTCACCCTACACCGCCGCGACGATTCCGACACGCTGATCGCCCCGCGCGACGTGCTGATCGTCGAGGGCATCCACGCGTTCTTCGACCCGCGCCTGCGCAAGCTGTTCGACCTGATGCTCTACATGCATGTCGAGCCGGATATCTGCCTGCTGCGCCGCATCCAGCGCGACATCAACGAGCGCGGCCGCCTCATTGACGGCATCGCCACGCAATACCTGTCCACCGTCAAGCCGATGTTTGACCGCCACATCCGCAACTATATCGAGCACGCCGACATCATCGTCACCAAGGGTGGCAAGAACGCGCGCATTGTCGATCTGTTAGCAGGATATATCAACGGCGGCCTCATCGCCCCCAATGCTTGACAATGCCTATTCCCCCGGATACAATAAGCGTAAACCACGACAAACGCGTGGTTTACGCTTTTCTGTGGAAAGGGGATTTTCGCTTGACCTCTCGCCTTTACCCTTGGCTAGCCACTGCGCTGTGCACCGCGCTGACCATCCTCTCCGCCTTCATCCGTGTGCCCATCCCGGGCACCGGTGTGCTCTTCACCGCGCAGGTGTGCGCCGTGCTGTGCTGCGGGCTGCTGCTCGGCCCGGGCTGGGGCGCGGTGTCTCAGCTGCTCTATATCGCGCTGGGGCTCATCGGCGTGCCGGTGTTCTCCGCTGGTGGCGGCCTCGGCTATGCGCTGACGCCGGGCTTCGGTTATTTGTTGGGCTTTGTCGCGGCGGCGGACGTCACCGGCCTCATCGCGCGGTTGCTAAAGAAGCGCAGCTTTCCGCGCTTTTGCCTGGCCGCCGCTGCCGGCGCGATCGCCATGTACGTCATCGCGCTGGGGTACATCCTGCTGCTCACGCGCATCACCGGCGCGGCCATCGGCATGGACACCTTCCTGTGGAGCTACTGTCTGGCGTTCCTGCCGATGGACGCGATCAAGGTGGCGCTGGCCGCCGCTAGCTGCGCGCTGATTTTCCGGCGTTTGCCCAGGCGATACTGGGTTTCTTGATCAAAAATCATCCCGCCGCAGAAAAGTATCAAAATCTATCATCTTGATGCTTCCCTGCGGCGGTTTTTTTTGCTATACTACCTATATGAAAATGAATTTCATCTTTTGAAATCAATAATGTCAAATATCAGGGAGGATACGAGCATGAAGGTCGCGGAAGCATTGGTGCAAATTCTGGTCAAGGAAGGGATAAAGGACGCATTCGGCATCCCCGGCGCGGGCATCAACGGCGTGTACAAGTTTTTAGAGCACGCGCCGATTGCGCATTATTGCATGCGCCATGAGGAAGCGTGCACGCACGCAGCCGACGCGTACTATCGCGCCAGCCACCGCATCGCGATGGCGATCTGCACCTCCGGCCCCGGCGCCACAAACTTTGTGACCGGCCTGTATACCGCCAGCATCGACTCCATCCCCTTCCTGGCGATCACCGGCCAAGCCAATACGTCGCAGCTCGCGTTGGAAGCCTTCCAATGCGTGGACATCGCGACCATTGCCGCGCCGGTTGCTAAGAAAACCTACTGCCTGAAGAACCCCGCCGACCTCGTGGCTGTGATGCAGGAGGCGTTCTACCTGATGCGCAGCGGCCGCCCCGGCCCGGTGCTGCTCGATCTGCCGCTGGATGTGCAGATGGCCGAGATCGAGTTCGACATCGACGCCTACCAGCCGCGCGCAATCGAGAAGCCTGCGCCCAAGGCGGCGGACATCGACGCGGCGCTGGCGCTGCTGAAGCAAGCCAAAGCGCCGGTTATGATCATGGGCGGCGGCGTGACGCTGTCCGAATCCGAGCCGAAAGCCATCGCGCTGGCCGAGCTGTTGGGGCTGCCGATCATCACCACCTACATGGCCAAGGGCGGCGTGCCGGTTGAGCATCCGCTCAACGCCGGACACGCGGGCATCCAGGTTGGTCAGCCCATCGGCAACAAAACGCTGCTGGAGTCCGACGTCGTGCTGGGCGTGGGCTGCCGCTTCACCGACCGCCACACCGGCGACCTGAAGGTCTATCGCGGCGATCGCAAGTTCATCCATATCGACATCGAGCCTACGCAAATTGGCCGCGTGTTTGCGCCCGAAGTGGGCATCGTCGCCGACGCCGGTCTGGCGCTGGATGCGCTGCTCAAGCGCGCCAAGGAACTGGGCATGCAGCCGGTCAATCCCGAGCGTGCCAAGGCGCTGCCCGCCCTGCGCGCGCAAATGAAGCGCCGCACCGACTACACCACCACGCCGATCATCCCCCACCGCGTGTTCCACGAGATCAACAAGGCGTTCGACGACGACACCATGTTCACCGTGGGCTGCGGCATCGTGCAGATCTGGTCTGGTCAGTTGCAGGACACCAATAAGCCCTGCCGCTACCTGCCCTCGGGCGGCGCGGGCACACTGGGATACGAAGTGCCCGCCGCACTGGGCGCCAAAGTGGCCTTCCCCGAGCGCCACAGCGTCACCGTGCTGGGCGATTTCGGCTTCACCTTCATGGGTGAAGAGCTGGCAGTCGCCGCGGTCTCCGGCAAGCCGGTAATCTGCATCATGGTCAACAACGCCAACATCGGCCTCATCCGCCAGAACCAGAAGGGCGCGTATGGCTACGAGTATGCGGTCAACATGCCCTTCAACCAGGACGGCACCATCGACTATGTGCAGGTCGCGCGCGGCTTGGGCTGCATGGCAGAGCGGGTCACCTCGCCCGAGGAGCTGGGCAAGGCCATGGAGCGCGCCAAGGCGTCCGGCCGCACGTATCTGATCGAGGCGATCTGCGTGCCCGAGCAGCTGTGCGACATGGGCCCGAACATCGGCGCCATCAAGAGCTGGGCGCCCGAAGCTTGATCGCAAAGCCCGATAAGGAGGAATCCCCCATGCGCGAACCCCTGCAACATTACATGAAGGTCGGGCTGGTGTACTTCATGGCCTATCCGTTCGCCATGTCCGGCGAGGGCGATATCGAGGCCACGGTGCGCAAGGTGCTGAACGATCCGTACTTCGACTGCATCGAGCTAACTCGCGTCAACGACCCCGCGTTGCGTGCACGGGTGGCGGCGCTGGTCAGTCAGAGCGGCATCACCATGACCTACGGCGCGCAGCCGCAGCTGTTGCGCAACCAGGAGAACCTGAACAGCCTAGATGAAGAGATTCGCAGCCGCGGCGTGGAGCGCATGCTGCGCTGCATCGATGAGGCGGTGGAGACCGGTGCGCAAGGCATCGCTTACCTAGCCGGAAAGTTCGACCCGAAGGATGTCGAGGCGCATTATCAGGCGCTGATGAAGAGCACAGACGAGATCTGCGCTTATGCCGAGGCGCATGGCGACCTGCCGGTCAACCTCGAGGTGTTCGACTACGACGTCGAGAAGTGCTCGCTGATCGGCCCGACGGAGCGCGCACTGCGCTTTGTCAAAGAGATCACCGCGCGGCACAAGAATTTCGGCCTCATGGTCGATCTGAGCCACATGACGCAGCTGCACGAAACCATCGACCAATGCGTTGATCCGATCGCGCCGTATATCCGCCATGTGCACATCGCCAATTCGGTACTGGCCTCAGGCGAGCCCGCCTATGGCGATCAGCATCCGCGCTTTGGCTTCCCGCATAGCCAGGTTGATGCCGACCTGCTCGTGCAATTCCTGCGCAAGCTCTTCGCCGTCGGCTATCTGGCCGCGGGCAAGCGTCCGATCGTGTCCTTCGAGGTCAAGCCCTGGGGCGACGAGGATCCGGACATGTGCGTCGCCAATGCCAAACGCTTTCTGAACGATGCGTGGTCGCTGGTATAGCCCTTCCCCCCTCCATCTCACCGCCACGCAAAAAAACAACGCCGGTTTGACTGTCAACCGGCGTTGCTTTACTAAGAAGGTTTATTGCGCATCGTGCATCTTCGTCTGGTAGCCGAGCAACGTCGATAGCTGCTCCCCGGCGGCCAGCAGCACAGGCAGCTTCTCTTGCAGCTTCTCTTCGGTCATGCGAATCACCGGGCCGGTCACACTGATGCCCGCTACCACGCGGCCGGTGTAGTCCCGCGCGGGCACGGCGATGCAGCGTGCACCCATCTCGCACTCTTCGTTATCGTAGGCATACCCGCGCGCGCGGATCGTGTTCAGTTCGTTGATGAGCTCCGGCTTGGTGTGCAGCGTGTTCTGTGTCAGCTGCGGCAGACCTTTGCGCTCGATGAGCGCGTCGATGTCCGCGTCGGCATAGTTCATCAGCATCAGCTTGCCCACGCCGGTGCTATTCATCGGCGCGCGGTTGCCAATGCGCTGCATGCTGCGCAGCATCGAGTCCGGTCCGGCCACCACGCCAATGTAGACCACGGTCATGTCCTGCTCGATGGCCAGGCACACCGACTCGTTGAACTCCGACGCCAGGTTCTTCATGATGGGCAGCGCCAGGTCGTACAGATGGATGTTCGAGGACACGCGGTGCGCGATCATGCATACCTTCGTGGTCAGCGAATACCGCGCGCTGTTCGCGTCCTGCTGCACATATCCAGCTTCGCACAGCGACTGCAAAAAGCGGAACACTGTGCTCACATTCATCGAAAGGCCCGCCGCGATATCTTGCAGGCGCTGCGGCTCGTTGTCGCAGGACGCCAAATGCTCCATCACGGCCAGCGTCTTGGTGGCGGATTGGTTATTGCTCGGGTTCAACGCACTCACTCTCCCCATGCGAACTCGCACTATTTTATCACAGGCAGCGACAGATTGAAATAGCATTTCATAATTTGTGTATGCACTTAAAGGAGGATTCCCCCCATGCAAGAACGCCGGAAACTCGACTGGTCGGTGATGCTGTTGCCGCTTGGCATCGTGCTGATCCTGTGCGCCTTCCTGATGGGCTTTCCCACGCAAAGCAAGCACATCATCGAAAGCCTCCGCCTGTTTATCTCGCAATACTTCGGCTGGTACTATATCGTCATTGGCCTGGGCTTCTTCCTGCTGTCGATGTATATCGCGCTGGGCAAGCGCGGCAACATCCGCCTGGGCGACGCACCCAAGCCGAAGTATTCGCACTTCTCGTGGGCGTCGATGGTATTCACCGCTACCATGGCGGCAGACATCCTGTTCTTCGCGCTGCACGAGTGGATGTATTACTACACGACTGTGCCGCTGGACTTCACCACCATGAGCCTAGCGCAAAAGCACCTGTGGGCGTCCAGCTACCCGCTGTTCCATTGGGGACCGATCCCCTGGTCGTTCTTCATCCTGCCCTCGGCGGCATATGGCTACATGTTCTTCGTGAAGAAGCGCTCGCGCCAGCGGCTCAGCGAGGCCAGCCGCCCAGTGATCGGCAAGCACGCCGACGGCCCCTTGGGCAAGGCCATCGACATCTTCGCTTCCTTCGGCCTGCTGGCGGGGGCGGCGACCACCTTCTCGCTGGCCACACCGCTGATCACCTTGGCGCTCAACGCGGTGTTCGGCCTGCCACAGAACAAGGTCGTCACCATTGCGGTGCTGCTGATCATCGCGGTGGTGTATACGCTGGCCGTGGTGTTCAGCTTCAAGGGCATCGCGTATGTAGCCGAGCTGTGCGTGTGGTTCTACCTGGCACTCATCGCGCTGTTCCTGCTGGGCGGCAACGTCATCCACACCGTCGAGACCGCGATCACCGCCATCGGAAACGTTGCCAACAACTTCCTGCGCATGGCGACCTGGCTCGATCCCCTACGCAGCACCGCCGATGCCAGCGGCATGGGCTTCCCACAGTCCTGGACGATCTTCTATTGGGCGTACTGGATCGCCTGGTGCGTGGCGACGCCATTCTTCATCGGCCGCATCTCCGAGGGACGCAGCATCCGCCAGGTGATCATGGGCGGGTTCGCCGCCGGTCTGGGCGGCACGTACGCATCGTTTAGCATCTTTGGCGGGTTTGGCTTGGGGCTTCAGGCCACTGGCCGCATCGCAGTCGCCGAAAAGCTGGCCTCCGGCGCGTCGCAGAGCGAGGTCATCCTCGATATCTTCCGTATGCTGCCCTTCCCGCGCGTCGCGCTGGTCATCCTGGTCATCGCAATGGTGCTGTTCTACGCCTCTACGTTCGATGCGCTGACCATGGTGATGGCCACCTACTCCTATCGCGATGACGACAAGGACGAGGAGCCCTCGCGCGGGATGAAAACCTATTGGTCGCTGCTGTTCGTGCTGTTGCCGGTGGCGCTGCTGTTCAGCGAGCAGGCGCTGTCGCAGCTGCAAACCGTGTCCATCCTGGCAGCGCTGCCCATCAGCTTCATCCTCATCCTGGTGGTCATCAGCTTCCTGAAATCCTCCAAGAGCGCCCAGTAGCCCCACCGAGGCACAACAAAGCCCAACCACGGAAATACCGTGGTTGGGCTTTTTGCAGGGCGCTTAGCGCATCAGCAACCCCGGCAGGAACGTCGAGATCTGCGGGATGAGGATGAGAATCAGAATCACAACAATCAGGATGACGATGAAAGGCACCAGCTCTTTTGTCACCTTCTCGAAGCTGGTCTTGGCGATGTCGGCGCACAGGTAGATGAATACGCCCACCGGCGGAGTGATCAGACCAATGTTCAGGTTCAGCTCCATCAGCACGCCAAATTGTAGCAAGTTCACGCCAGCGGTTTGCAGTAGCGGCAGCAGGATCGGGATGGTGATCAACTGGATGCTTAGGCCCTCCATGAAGCAGCCCATCACCAGCAGCATCGCGTTG
>JAVBUY010000188.1:0-47634 GCA_031554855.1 Eubacteriales bacterium | reverse complement strand
GAACGGTGTGGGCGCCAGCGCCACCCCGGCAAACCCGATGAAACCCAGCACCAGGCTGAGGAGCAGCGTGCTTTTGCGGCCAAAGCGGGAGAGCAGCAGCCCCGCGCCCAGCGAAGCGACGATCGACCCGGTGGATTGCAGCGTGACCAACAGGCCGCCCTGCCAGTCCAGCCAGCCATTTTCTGCAATGATGCTGGACAGCACCGCGTTGGTGGTGAGCACCAGCATGCCCAGCGCCATGTACAGATACAGGCAGCAGAGGTACAGCGTCCGGTCGTTGCGCGCGGTTGTGTCGTGCATGGATGCTCCAATCTGGTTGATGGGGATGCGAACTTTCACATTATAGCATGGGAAAGCGGTATTGCCAACCAAAGCGACAAAAAAGCGCGAAGGGGGAAACATCCCTCTTCGCGCGCGGGCAGATGGCTTACTTTTTCGCTTCGTCCGGCCGCCCGGACGGGCAGCCTGTGCAGCCGCAACAGCCACCGGCGCAGCCAAAGGGATTGGCCTGGGCGTCCTTGCGCTTTCGGATGGCGCGAAAGATGACCCAAGCGGCGACCGCGACCAGCGCGACGATGACGGCGATATCCACGAACGGCATGGAAAAACCTCCTTTGGAAAGGGCAGATTAGAATCCGAGCAGGCGACCCACATTGTAGATCAGGAACGATACGATCCAGGCGGTGCCCACCCAGATGCCGATGGTGATTGCGGTCCACTTGGCGCTGCGCATCTCGGCGCGCATCGCGGCCACCGCGGCCATGCATGGGATGGACAGCAGGTTGAACGCCATGTAGCTCAGCGCGGCCAGCGGGGAAAAACTGGCGGCCAGTGAAGCCAGCAGCGCGGTGTGCGCGCCTTCGTCCTCGAGTGCGTCGCCGCCGAGACCGGGGTTATACAGCACGCCCAGCGTGGAGACCACCGCCTCCTTGGCGAGCAGACCGGTCAGGATGGCCACCGAAGCCTTCCAGCCATCCGGGCCGGACGCAAAGCCCAGCGGGACGAAGAACCAGCGGATCGCATTGCCGATCGTGCCCAACATGCTGGACGCGTCGTTGGCGTCCACCATCTTCAGCCCCCACGTGAAGGAGGACAGGAACCAGATCACGATGGTGGACAGCAGGATGATCGTGCCAGCGCGGCCGACGTACTCTTTGAGCTTCTCCCACATCAGCAGCACGGTGTTCTTGAACTTTGGCCAGCGGTAGGTGGGCAGCTCGATAATGAGCGGCACGGCCTCGGCCTTGAACAGCGTGCGCTTTAGAATCAGCGCGGAAACCACCGCAGTCAGGATGCCCAACAGGTAGATGCCGAATACCACGAAGTCGGCGTTTTTCGGGAACAGCGCGGCGGCAAAGATCGCCCAGATCGGGGCCTTCGCGCCGCAGGACATGTAGGGGATCATGATCATGGTCATGCGCCGATCCTTCTCGGTCTCCAGCGTGCGCGTGCCCATGAAGGCGGGCACAGAGCAGCCAAAGCCCATCAGCATCGGCAAAAACGCGCGGCCGGACAATCCGAAACGACGCAGCAGCCGATCCATGATGTACGCGGCGCGGGACATATAGCCCGAGTCCTCCAGGATGGAGAGGAACAGGAAGAGCATCATGATCTGTGGCACGAAAGATAGCACCGCGCCCACGCCGGAGATAATGCCATCGACCAGCAGACCGAATACCCACGGCGACGCGCCTGCGGCGGTCAATAGGCCGGTGACCCAGTCGGCCAGCCAGCCGATGGGAACCTCGGTGAGCCCTTGCAGCCATACGCCGGGGCCTGGGATATTCGTGCCAAAGAGCGTCTCGCCGAAGGTTAGGTGGAACATGAGGAACATAAAGCCCAGGAAGATGGGCAGACCGAGGATCCGATGCGTCAGGATGCCGTCAATCTTATCGGACAGGGTACTGAGCATGCTGGGCTTGTTCAGCCGCACCAGCGACTGCGCATGCGCGGCGATCCAGCGGTAGCGCAGCGCGGCGATGGCGCTCTCTGGGTTTTCATCGGTGGGCAGCGCGGCCTGCGCGGCTTTTTGGGCCTCTAACACCGTCGCCATCACGCCCGATAGGCGCGGATCGGCGGTGGTCAGGCGGTCGTTCTCCAGCAGCTTAACCGCGTGAAAGTGCGCCGATGGGTAGTCGATGCCGTCCAGCGCCTCGCGCACGGTGTTCAGCGACGGCCCCAGCACCGAAGTATCCAGGATGTTATAGCCGTGGCGGCCTTCCCTGGCGACGCGCACCAGCTCAGTGGCCAGCGCCTGCATGCCCTCGCCCTTGAGCGCCGAAATCGACACCACCGGCACGCCCAGCAGTTCGGACAGCGCCTGTGTGTCGATGGTATCGCCGCGCCGCTTCACCTCGTCGCTCATGTTCAGCGCGATGACCACCGGAATGTCCAGCTCCATCAGCTGAGTGGTTAGGTACAGGTTGCGCGCCAGGTTGGTCGCATCCACGATGTTGATGATCGCGTCAGGTTTTTCAGTAACCAAATAATTGCGGGAAACCACTTCCTCCGGTGTGTAGGGCGACAGCGAGTAGATGCCGGGCAGATCGACCAGGATGGACTCCTCGGTCATGCCGCGGATCGCGCCTTCCTTGCGGTCGATGGTGACGCCCGGCCAATTGCCCACATGGGCGGTTGCGCCGGTCAGCTCGTTAAACAGCGTCGTTTTGCCGCTATTGGGGTTGCCAGCGAGTGCAAATCGTAAAGGCATACGGATACTCCTTTTTTGGATCATTCAGCTTTTGTCACGCGACGGTAATGCGCTGCGCCAATCCATTGTCGATGGCTAGGCGGCCGTCGCAAACACACAATACCAGGTTGCCGTGCGAGGCGCGCAGCGGCGTGATGCGCGCGCCGGGCAGAATGCCCATCGTGCTCAGCTTGCGGCGCAGTTCCTGTGGCAGATCGCATTCCTTGATGGTTACCTCTTTGCCCAGCGGGCTTTGGCTTAGCGGCATGTCGGACACCTCCGTGGGATTTGTGGGGGAATCACATGGTGCGGGACACATCCGGCCGAAATGTTATCCCGCGCTAACATTATATGTTCGAACAGGAAGTTTGTCAAGTATAATCTTTGCAAAAAAACGAGAAAAAAGCGGAAAAATGTGGTGGCTTTTCGCATTGACAATGCGGATAAATTACGCGTACAATAGATATAATGACATAGTTGATTTCAAGCACGGAGGAAAGCCAATGAAACAGCCGCAAGAAATGGTAAATACTAGGGAGCGCAAGGCGCCGCCGCCATGGGCGGCGATTATCCGCATTGTGCTGGTCGCGATGATGGTTCTGTTTCAGATAGGATTGTGTGCGCTTTTTATCCGCTTTTTGCAGAACTACGCAGTAGCGGTCTACATGCTGCTGGAGATTTTGAGCGGCGTGATCATCGTGGCGTTGATTAGCGCGCAGGAGGACGCCACCTCACGCTATGCGTGGGTGCTGGTGGTGCTGCTGCTCGGCGTGTTCGGGCTGGCGCTCTACCTGCTGTGGGGGCGCGGCACCGGCCGTAACGCGCTGGGCAAGCGGCTGATGGCCATGGTGCCTCGCCGCACCGAGCAGGCTCCGCTGAATCCTGCGGCGCTGGCGCAGCTCACCGAGCAAATTCCGCAGGGGCAGCGCATGGCGCGCTATTTGTCCAATCAGGGCTTTGCGATTTACCAGAACACCAAGACCTCTTTCTACGCGCTGGGCGAGCAGGTGTTCGACGCAATGCTGGCGGATATGGAACAGGCAAAGGCGTTCATCCATATCGAGTTTTTCATCGTGTTCAACGGCGAAGTATTCGAGCGGTTCTTCGATGTGATGGCGCGCAAGGCGGCCGAGGGCGTGCAGGTGCGCCTGATGTATGACGACATGGGCTCGCTGCCCACCACCGACCGCGCGTTTTTAGAGAGACTGCACAGCGCGGGCATCCAGGTGCGCGTGTTCAACCCTGTGCACAACTACACGCATCAGCTGTACCTAAACTATCGCGATCATCGCAAGATCGTGATCATCGATGGGCAGATTGCGTACACCGGCGGCATCAACATCGGCGACGAGTACGCGAACCTGTACCCCAAGCACGGGCACTGGAAGGACACCGGCGTCCGGCTGGAAGGCCCCGGCGCGCGCGGGCTGACCGCGTTCTTCGCGCATATGTGGGAGGCGCTGAGCAAGGGAGAGCCGCCACTGACCGTGCCAGCGCCCAAGCCGCAGGACAATGCGCCCGGCTTTGTGCAGCCCTATGAGGATGGCCCGCACAACAACCCCAACAATCCCGCCGAGAGCATCTATCGGCAGGTGATCAGCGCGGCACAGCACACGCTCTACGCGACTACGCCGTATCTGATCATCGACGACATCCTGCTCGACACGCTGTGCACCGCAGCGCAGAGCGGCGTCGATGTCCGGCTGATCCTGCCGCACATCCCGGATCACTGGTATGTGCACCTGGTCAGCCAGTCGTTTTATGGCGAGCTGATCCGCGCCGGGGTGCGCGTCTATGAGTACACGCCGGGCTTTATTCATGCGAAGATGATGGCCTGCGACCAGACGCTGGCCACAGTGGGCACCATCAACATGGACTATCGGTCGTTCAATCTGCACTATGAGTGCGGCGTGCTGTTCACCGGCGGCGAGATGCCCAAGACCGTGCATCAGGATATCGAGACGACGTTGGCCGCCTGCGAGGAGATCCAGCTGACGGCATGGGAAAACAGAAAGTGGTACGTCAAGGCCTTGCAACCAGTGTTTAGGTTGTTCGCGCCGTTGATGTAGCGATAGGAAGAAACGAGAAAAGATTCCTTGGATTTGCTTTGGAGTGACACGGCGGAGGGAAGGCCGGTTGTCATTGCGAGGCAAAGCCGAGGAATCTTTTTATTCCTTGCGCGGGATGACGCGGTGTTCTTTCGTGCCGAAAGACCCAAAGGCTGTGCGCCCGGGTACTCCTCAATTCGTGCGGCCTCCGCTCGCAAGCTCGCGCTCGGACTCGCACTCATTGGGCTACCATCCCGCCTGTTTGCGCCACAGGCGCGGCGGGATTCTGCCCCTTTTCGGTTCCTTTTTGGCAAAAAGGAACATCAAAACGTCCCCTTCGCCAATTCGTGTTTTCTCCCTATTATTCAGGCCAATATTCAAATAGATCGCTGGGTGAACACTCTAGGATCTGACAGAGTGCCTCAAGATTGGTATATTTGATGGATTTTGTTTCGTTGAGGATCATCCGATTAAAGTTCTGATAGCTCATGCCCATTTGCTTGTACAGCCAGTATTTCGTGCGCCCTTTTTGTCGCAAGATTTCTTCCAGTCGCAAGCGAATCATATATCTTGCCCCCCATATCCTGTATACATCAGATATTAGGACAAAACATATCTTTACATGTAGACTAATACATTCTATAATGTAATAGTCCTTATTTTATCGACCGAAGGGAAAAGCCATGAAAGTCGCTATCATCGGCTCTCGTACATTGCAGATCGCTTCGTTTGCTTCATTCTTACCCAAAGAAACCAACGAAATCATCAGCGGCGGAGCACGGGGCATTGATCGCTGTGCCAGAGCGTATGCCCTGAAACACCACATTCCATATGTCGAGTTCCTGCCGGAGTATGATCGGTACGGCAAGCAAGCGCCGCTGCTGCGCAATCGCGAAATCGTGCACCGCGCCGATGTGATTCTGGCGTTTTGGGATGGGCAAAGTAGAGGAACAAAGAGCACGCTGCAATACGCGAAAAAGCAGGGGAAAGCCGTGCAAATATTCATGCAGACGCAAAAACCCCTCCTATATAAATAGGAAGGGTTTCTTTCGCGACCGGCTTACCGCAGGTCGATAATCGGCGATACCGCGCCGGTGCTGCCGCCCGCCGCGCCGTTGCCCAGCTGTACTTGCGGTAGCATGCCGTTCCATTGCAGGATCTGTTGGTACTCGATTAGCTCGGGTGTCAGACTCTCGGCGATCTTACGATTGGCTTCGGCGGTCGCCTCGGCCTCGGACTGGATCGAGTAAGCGTTGGCATCGGCCTCCTGGCGCACGCGGTACGCCTGCGTATCGGCGGCCAGTTTCTCGCGGGCCTGCTGGTTGGCGGCCTCGGCCAGCGCGCGCTCCTGCTCGATGGCGGCTTGCAGCTTGTTCTGCGTCGCCACCTGCTTGGCCTCGACCGCGTTGGTGTACGCGTCGTTGAAGTCCACGTCGGCAACCGACACCTGCTGCACCGTGATGCCATACTGCTCCATCTCGGCGGACAGCTGATCGCGGATGCTGCGCGAAATGATCTCACGCTGGGCGACGATCATCTCGGCGGTGTACTCGGCGATCACATTCTTGGTGATCTCCAGCACGCGAGGAGCCATGACGATCGACACATAATCGGTGCCGACATCCTTGTACATCTGCGCGCTAGCCGGGCGGTTCAGGCGGAAGTTCACATTCAGCTGGAGCGCCACCTCCTGCACATCGCGGGAGAAGGACACCATATCCTGCTGGCGCATTTGCTCCTTGTTGCTCATCTGCACGACCTTGGTGAAGGGATCCTTGAAGTGGAAGCCGGAATCCAGCACTTTGTCGGACACCGCGCCTAGGCGCACCTGCACGCCGGAAAAGCCAGGGTCGACCATACAAACCATCGAGGTAAACACCAGCACTGCGATGGCGGCCAGCGCGACCAGCCCGATCAGCACACCCGAAATACGCTTCATAGGGGCACTCCTTTGCTAACAAAAATCGACTTTTTTTGACAGGCTCTGTCGGTGCTATCATTTGACAAATGGAGTTTGATTTCCTGCGCCGCTGCTCCAATTCCACATAGTGGATGCTCAACTGTCATCCCTGTGCGCCGAAAAGCAGCGGGTGGGGCTTGTGAAAAGCGCGATCTTGGCGTATAATAAGCTGTACGCTTATGTGCTGTGCGTCGTGCCTTGTGCACGGCGATGATCCCCGAGGCGCGGACCAGGCGCCGACGGACATATCTTCCACGCGATCCGTCGTGTGGAAGCGGCGAACCATCACGCATTCCCCGGCAGGCCTTTTGCGCGCAATCATGCGGCAAAAGCCTTGTCGCGCTGTGTCCGAATGGATCCGGCGCGCCAGACAAAAAATGATTCTATCCATTTATTTGGATAGCTACAAAGAAAGGAAACCCATATGCCCAATCCACAAGATCCGAACCAGAAACAACCGCAAAACCAGAATGGCACCCAAGGCCAAGCCCAGAATCAAGGCCAGCGTCGCCGCGGGCGTCCGCCCAAAGCGCAAAGTGCGCAGAGCCAACCCAACCAACCAACCCAATCCAACCAAACGAACCAGCCTAGCCAGCCTAAGCCGCAAAACCAGCAGCAGCAGGGCAACGGCAACAACGCGCCGCGTCGTCGCGGGCGTCCGCCCAAGGCGCAAAATGCGCAGAATGCGCAAGCCCAACCCAAGATGCAAAACGGGCAAAATGCGCAAGCCCAGCCCAAGGCGCAGAACGGGCAGAAGCAGCCCAAGCCCCAGGGACAGCAGCAGGCCCGCGCGCAGCAACCCCAGGGCAAGCGGCCGCGCGTCATGCTGCCCACCGGCCAGTCCGGGCGCATTGTGACCCCCGCCGAGGGTTCGCCGTCGGTGTCCTCCACCATCCAGATGGTGGGCCGAAAGCCGGTGCGCTCGATGGCCACTGAGCATCCGGCCAAGAGTACGCTGCGCGTGGTGCCGCTGGGCGGCATGTGCGAGATTGGCAAAAACATGACCGCGTACGAGTACGGCAGCGACATCATCATCGTCGATTGCGGCCAGTCCTTCCCGGACGAGACCATGCCCGGCGTCGATGCGGTCATTCCGGACTTTACCTATGTCGTGCAGAACAAAGAGCGCGTGCGCGGCATCTTCCTGACGCACGGGCATGAGGATCACATCGGTGCGCTGCCGTGGCTGATGCAGCAGATCAAGGCGCCAATCTACGGCGGCCGCATGACCATCGAGCTTGTGCGCTACAAGCTGGATGATCGCGTGCCCGGCCTGGCCAAGAGCTGCGAGCTAATCACCGTGACCGATGGGCAGACCATCCGCGCGGGCTGCTTTGGCGTGGAGTTCATCCATGTCAACCACTCCATCGCTGACGCGTCGATGCTGTGCCTGCACACGCCGATCGGCCGCGTGATCCACAGCGGCGACTTCAAGATCGACTACACGCCGATTTATGGCGGCATCATGGACTTGCAGCGCATCGCGGAGCTCGGTCGCGACGGCGTGCTGCTGTTCATCTGCGAGAGCACCAATATTGAGGTGAAGGGGCACTCGGTGTCCGAGCGCCACGTTGGCGAGAGCTTTGCGCAGATGTTCGCCTCCGCGCCGGGTCGCATCTTTGTCGCGACCTTCTCTTCCAATATCTCTCGCTTGCAACAGATCTTCACCGCCGCCGAGGCGCAGAACCGCAAGGTGGCGCTGGTTGGCCGCAGTATGCTCAATGTGTTTGAGGCAGCCAACAACCTCGGCTACATCCAGATGCAGCCCGACACGCTGATCGACATCAACCAGATCGACAACTACCCGCCCGAGCGCGTGGTGATCATCTCCACCGGCAGCCAGGGCGAGCCGATGAGCGCCTTGACGCGCATCGCGTTCTCGTCGCATCGCGAGGTGGAGATCATGCGCGGCGACACGGTGATCATCTCGGCCTCGCCGATCCCCGGCAACGAGAAGCCGGTGTACAAGGTGATCAACGAGCTCTACAAGCGCGGCGCAAAGGTCTATTATTCCGCGCTGGCCGACGTGCACGCCTCCGGCCACGCCTCGCGCGACGAGCTGCAACTCGTGCAGTCGCTGATCAAACCCAAGTACCTCATCCCCGCACACGGCGAGTACCGCATGCTCTATCAGCAGGCCGAGCTGGCGCACTCGCTGGGCACGCCGTGGGAGAATATCTTCCTATTAAATAACGGCGACATCTTCGAGGTGTCCTACAACCGCGCGCGCATCGCGGGCTTTACCAACGGCGCGGCAGTGCTGATCGACGGCGCGTCGGTGGGCGAGGTGGACAACACCGTGCTTCGCGAACGCAAGATCCTGTCCGACGACGGTGTGGTCGCCGTATCGGTGGTGCTCAATAAGCGCACCGGTGAGCTGGCCGCGCCGCCCAATGTGCACGCGATGGGCTTCCTCTACGAGCGCGAGTACGAGCAGATCATCACCGAGTGCGAGCGCCGCGCCACCGCGTTTGTGTTGCGCTGCAAAAACCAGGGACAAAACCCGGCGAACAACATCCGCTCCGGACAGATGCGCGACCAGATCCGCACCTTCCTGTTTGAAAAGACCAAGCGTCGGCCGGTGGTCATCGTGATGCTCAGCGAGGTCTAGCCCCTTGCCTACGAATGAAAGGAACACCATGTGGCTCGACGTATACGATTTTGACGGCACGATTTTTCGCGGCGATTCGACGATGCACTTCTGGCTGTACTGCCTGAGAAAGCAGCCCGGCCTGGCCAGACACCTGCCGCGTCAGATCGGCGCGCTGATCATGATGGCGGCTAAGCGCTGGGATCTGACGCGCGGCAAGGGCGTGTTCTTTTGCTTCATGCGCAATATCGACGTGGAGCGGATGGCGGCGCTGTTCTGGGACGACCCCGGCACAAAAAAACGGCTGGGGGAATGGTTCCAGCCGCAGGACAGCGAACTACCGGTGGTCATCGCCTCCGCGTCGCCGGAGATCATGCTCGCGCCGATCGCGCGCGCATATGGCGTAAAGCACTTGATCGGCACGCGCGTGGACACACGCACCGGCGAGCTGATCGGAAAAAATTGCAAGAGCGCCGAGAAAATCGAGCGGCTGTATGCGCTGGAGCCCGACGCCAAAGTGCGCGCAATGTACACCGACGACGTGCGCGCAGACGGGCCACTGCTGGCCATGGCGCAGCAAAAATATCTGGTGCGAAACGGCAAAGTATCGCGCCTGTGGAAGTGAGAAGCACATGATCCTGATCAAAAATGCCAAGGTGCTGACCCTGGAGGACAAGGATTTTCTCGACGGCGGGCAGATCCTCCTCGACGGCGGGCAGATTCGCGCGGTGGGCTACGACCTGCCCGAGAACGGCGCGAAGGTCATCGACGCGCACGGCTGCTACGCGCTGCCCGGCATCATCGATGCGCACTGCCACGTCGGCATGTGGGAGGATGGCATGGGCTTTGAGGGCCGCGACTGCAACGAGCTGACCGATCCGATCACGCCGCAGATGCGCGCCATCGACGGCATCAATCCGCAGGATCGCTGCTTTGCCGAGGCGCTGGACGCGGGCGTGACCACAGTGGCCACCGGCCCGGGCAGCGCCAATGTGATCGGCGGACAATTCGCGCTGATGAAAACCGGCCTGGGCGAAATGGCCTCGCGCATTGTCGCCGAGCCGCTGGCGCTCAAGGTCGCCTTTGGCGAGAACCCCAAGCGCTGCTATGACGAGAAAAAGCGCAGCCCGATGACCCGCATGGCCACCGCCGCGCTGATGCGCCAGGCGTTCATTGACGCGCAAGAGTACCAGCGCAAGATGGCGGACAAGGACGAGAGCAAGCGCACGGCGCGCGACCTGGGCAAAGAGATGCTGGTTCAGGCGCTGGAGAGAAAGCTGCTGGTCAAGGCGCACGCGCACCGAGCCGACGACATCGTCACCGCGCTGCGCATCGCCGAGGAGTTTTCGCTGCGCCTGTCGCTGGAGCACTGCACCGAGGGCTACCTGATCGCTGACGAGCTGAAGCGGGTACAGGAGAAAAACGGCATGCCGATCATCATCGGGCCGCTGCTGTCCGAACGCAGCAAAATCGAGCTAAAAAACCTGACCTTTGCCGCGCCAGCTAAGTTGCAGGCGGCGGGCGTCCGCTTTGCGATGATGACCGATCACCCGGTCATCCCGCTGCAATATTTGATCGTGTGCGCCGCCATTGCGCACCGCGAAGGCCTACCCGCGCGCACTGCGCTAGCCTGCATCACAAAAGACGCCGCTTGGGCGGTGGGGCAGGAGGCGAGCCTGGGCAGCATCGCGCCTGGCAAGGCTGCCGATATCGCGCTCTACGACGCACACCCGCTGGACGTGCGCGCGCACGTGCGGCAGGTGTTCTTGGGCGGGGAGCAGGTCAAGTAAACAAGCAGGTGCGCTGGGGGATGCTGTCCCCCAGACCCCCAGCCAAAGGATCAGTGACCCTTTGGAATCCCATCCTTTGCGCTGCATGCGGCGCAAAAGGAGGGAGTCCAGAGGGACAATGTCCCTCTGGTGGGAGGTTTGGAGGGCAACGCCCTCCATCGCATCTTTTTTTATTGCAGCAAAATGCGTTCCCCGTTCAGCGTGACCTCCACCGGCTCGCCAGCGAGCAGCTTCAGCGTCGCGCTCGCCTTGTCCATCTTGAGCCGGATGCGTCGCCCGCGGTAGACGACGGTGAACGCGTATCCCTGCCAGCAATCCGGCAGGAAGGGGGAGAAGGCCAGACCGTCCGCTGTGCGTATGCCCGCGAAGCCCTGCGCCAGCGAGAGCCAGCTGCCCGCCATCGACGTGATGTGCAGGCCGTCGTCGGTGTCGTGGTTGAGGTTGTCCAGGTCGAGCCGCGCGGTGCGCTGGTACATCTCGACGGCTTTCGCATGATCGCCAATTTCTGCGGCCAGGATGCTGTGCACGCAGGGTGACAGGCTGGATTCGTGCACGGTCATCGGCTCATAGAAAGCGAAGTTGCGCTTTTTTGTGTCCAGGTCGTATAGATGGCCGAGGAAGTACAGACCTTGCAGCGTGTCGGCCTGCTTGATGAAACAGCTGCGCAGGATGCGATCCCACGACCAGTGCTGGTTGATCGGACGGTCGGCGGGATCGAGTGCGGAGGCGGGCATCAGGTCTTTGTCCAGGAAGGTGTCGTGCTGCACGAAGATGCCGCGCTGCGTATCTTCTGGCAGGTACATTTTCGAAGCAATGTCGGCGTAGTGCGCCAGCACATCGTCCGTCAGCCCAAGCCGCGCGCGCCGATCGGCGGGGATCAACGCCGCCGACTGCACGGTATATGTCAGGCACCATGCCGCCATGCGGTTGGTGTACCAGTTGTTGTTCACGTTGTTCTCGTACTCGTTCGGGCCGGTCACACCGTGGATCATATAGCAGTCCTTGGCAGGCGGCTGGTGCACGCGCCCCGCCCAGAATGCAGCGATACCGGCCAAAACCTCGATGCCATGCGTCGTAAGGTATGTGTCGTCGCCGGTGTACGCGGTGTAGTGGTAAATCGCATAGGCGATTGCTGCGTTGCGGTGGATCTCCTCGAAGGTGATCTCCCACTCGTTGTGGCACTCGACGCCGGTGAAGGTGACCATCGGATACAGGGCGCCGGGCAGCCCCTGCTGGCGGGCGTTGTGGTACGCGCCGTCGAGCTGCAAGTAGCGATACTCTAGCAGATCGCGCGCCACGTCCTGTCCGGCGATCGCCAGATACATCGGCAGGCAGTAGGCCTCGGTGTCCCAATAGGTGGCGCCGCCGTACTTTTCTCCGGTGAAGCCCTTTGGCCCGATGTTCAGCCGCGCGTCCTCGCCGTAGTAGGTGGAGAAGAGCTGGAAGATATTGAAGCGGATGCCCTGCTGTGCGGCATCGTCGCCCTCGATCACCACATCGGCGCTCTCCCAGCGCTGATGCCAGGCGGCAACATGCGCGGACTTCAGCGCATCGTAGCCTATCGCGGCGGCTTTATCTGCGCTGGCGCAGGCGATGGAGGCCAGCGATGCTTCGTCATGGTCGCGGCTGGTGGCGATGGTCGCGTATTTGCGGATGGTCACGCCCTGACCGGCACGCACCGAAGCGGTGTGAGGCTGCGTGACAGCGCCGGTTGTGAGAATCGGCGCGGCGATGTCGCCGTCGCTGATTCGGGTGCGCATGGCAGCGGCCACGGTAAAGCGCGGCGCGTCAAAGGGGTTTTCTTTGGTGCGGCAGGTCAGATGCAACGCTTCGCCAGTCTGCCCTTGGTCCAGAAACGCCCAGAACGATTCGTCATAGTTGCTGTCCAGGTTGCGCACATCGGCATGGAGCGCGGGCAGCAGCTCTACCGAGCAGTCAAACTGCGGCGTCACTGTGTACGTCAGCGCCATCAGCTCGCGCCGATCGATGGACACAAAGCGTTCGGTGGAGATGCGCACCTGCCCCTGAGGCATGCGCACGGTGGCGTCGCGCCGCAGCAGCCCACCACGCATGTCCAACGTCCGGCGGAACGCGACCACCGGATACTTCGCCAGATCCAGTGCCTCGCCGTCGATGCGCACGTCCAGCGCGATCAGATTGACGGCGTTGATCACCTTGCCGAAGTATTGTGGGTAGCCGTTCTTCCACCAGCCCACGCGCGTCTTATCCGGGAACCACACACCGGCCAGGTACGTGCCCCGGTGCGTGTCGCCGGAATACTGTTCCTCGAAATTGCCGCGCATCCCCATCAGGCCGTTGCCGATGGATGTCAGGCTCTCGGCCAGTCGCTGGTGCTCGGGTTGCCAGCGAGTCTCGGTCAGCGTCCAGGGATGAATGTCAAACAGCGTACCCATGCGCATACCTCCTTGAGCGGAGTGAATGATTCGTAATGCAAGCGCTTGCGCTCGCAGGCTTTGGCAAGCAAAGCGCGAGGCACCCCGACACGCGGGCATCAAAGAAAACCGCCGGCGGGATGCCGGCGGCGGGGTGGCTAGAGGATTTCGTGATACACGCGACCGCTGCGCCCGGTATCTTTGCCGCGCTGTTGGGCACGCTGGGCACGCTCCACCGATTGCCGCCAGGAGGCGTCGTTTTGCAGCATCAGCGACAGGCCACAGGTCAGCGTGATGTGCGTCGGGCCCTGCTTGGTCTGGAACGCGCGCTCGCACAGCGAGATGCGCACATCCTCGGCGCGCATCAGCGCGTCCTTGAGCGTAATCGTATTGAGCACCAGCATCAGCGAAGCGCCGTGCCAGCGCGCCACCATGTCGTTGGAACGGATGTGCTGCTGGATGATGGGCACGATCTGCTCGGACAGCGAATCGACCTCGGCGTTGGCACCGTCGTCAATGGTAAGCAGCACGATGGCGGTCGCGCGGCCCCCGGCCAGCACCTGGTCGG
Source organism: Eubacteriales bacterium (assembly GCA_031554855.1). GTDB lineage: Bacteria > Bacillota > Clostridia > Christensenellales > Aristaeellaceae > JAVBUY01. The sequence goes on along the minus strand of JAVBUY010000188.1, from coordinate 33,596 downwards.
GTGAGATGCGCGAGAATGCCGGGAAGCTGTCGTCCAGCCAATGCACCACCGAGGCGGCGGTGCGCGGGCCGGTATAGGGTTTGAGCGCGCCCAGGCGGCGCAGTTCCTCGTAGACTTTGTCGATCTTCCGGCGCTCCTCGCCAACCGCTTGCTCGCGCATATCCAGCAGATTCTGCGCATTGCGCCAGTCGCGAACGCCCTTTCGGTAGGCGTGCAGTTGGTAGGCCAGAACCCCCAGCGCGCCCAGTGCCACCACGCCCAGCGTGAGATAAAAGATCATGCTGCACAGGCCGCGAAAACGGGCGATGTTCGGATGCGTGAGAATGTCCGGGGTAAGCATGCGCGCGCTGACGCACAGCGCCAGGTCGCTATCGGACAACACGATGGCCGAGCAAGCCTGCGCACCGGCGCTGGCCTCGGCGATCGCGGGGAAGAACGCGTTGCGGTGCTCGCGCAACTGCGCGAGGTCATTTTCTGGCAGCGCATTGACCAGCGGAGAGGAGACCTCGGGCACCTGGTAGCCATACACCACCGGTGTCGCGGCCAGGATCTCGCGCTGGTAGGCGATATTCTCCTGCGTGCCTTGCGCGGTGCGCTCCAGCCACACCGACAGCGTCACTTGCTCGGCGGGCCAGGATTGGATGATGTCGATCGCGGCCTGGCGAAGATAGCCATCCAACGTCTGCTGGCGCACATAGAGCAGCAGGGTGGCACCGTCGGCCAACGGGATCTGATCGAAATATGGCGAGCTGCGAAGCGACTGCACGGTAGCGGAGATATCTCCGGCCGCGAGTTGGCTGTCGGGCGAGGCGGCGATACGCGAAACGCCATCGGCAGCAAAACATACCCAGCCGATATCCTGCGGCCAGGTGGGGAAGATCGTCGCATCCGGCGCCTGGCGGAACCAGTTTGCGATCTTCGGGAAAGCTTGGTCGATCTGATTGCGGCGCTGTTGGCTGGTGCGCAAAATTTCCGCCTGCATGTGCGAGGCGGTTAGTCGCAGCCAATTGTGCTGCGTTTCCGCGTCGGCGGGCAGCAGCAGATGCGCCACAGCGCCATCGAACACCGCTTGCATCGCAAACAATTGGCCTGCAATGAAGAAGCAAGCCAGTAAAATTGCTATCCAGGCGCTACTGCGCCACATGCTCTTCAGCGCTTGCATTGATCCGCTCCTTTATCTTTTGAACCCGCCTCTAACTGTACGACAGAACGCGGTTTTTGTCAATTCGCGCCAACATATTTAGGTATTAAAAAACGGCGGACGAGCCGCCGTAGAGAAGGGGGGAAGGGACGCGCGCGATCAGTACACCAGCGGCAGGCCCATGCCGTCGCGGAACCAGCCGACCAAGATGCAGAACAGATCATACAGCGCGCCGATGCCGCACAGGCCACCGGTGAACAGATAAATCAGGCCGGTGCCGACCTTGCCTACATAGAAGCGGTGCACGCCTAGCACGCCGAAGAACAGGCACAGCAGTCCGGCGATCCAGCGGCTGCGGGGACTCACGGGCGCATAATAGGGCTGATACATGGGACATCCTCCTATATAATCCATTGCATTTTGTTCCTTGGGATGCTCCTATCATAGCACAGGTTTTTGCCCGCTGCACAAGAACAGCACTAAAGCAGCATGAGAAAATCATGAGAAACACGGATTTGTCAAAACCGAGGGTTGCCGCATGGAAGCAATTGGGGTATGATAAGATCAATACCGATGCACCAATGATGCTATATAAATAGGAGGAAACAGATATGCCTGAGAAGAAAGAAGTGCCCGCCGCCGCGCCGGTGAATGTGGAAGAAAAGATCGACCTGAACAAGCAGGAGCTGGCGAAGAAGGAAGAAATCGCCGGCGCAATCGACGTTAGCAAGCCCGAGGAAGTGCTCAGCTTTGGCAACGAGGCGCAGCAGCAGATCGCGTCCTTCTCCGACGAAGTGCTGGCCAATGTGCGCACGCGCGACACCGGTGAAGTCAGCGATATGCTGGCGAACTTGGTTTCGCAGCTCAGGGGCTTTGACGCGAGCGCGGAGCGCAAGAAGGGCTTCTTCGGCTGGTTCCAGTCCGCTAGCAGCCAGATGACCAGCATGAAGGCCAAATATGACAAGGTCGAGACCAATGTGACCACGATCACCGATGCGCTGGATCAGCACAAGGGCCAGCTGATCGATGACATCGGCATGCTCGAGAAGATGTACGAACTCAACCAGAACCATTTCCGCGAGCTCAATGTATACATCGCGGCGGGCGATGAGAAAGTAAAAGCGCTGCGTGAGATCGAGCTGCCCGCGCTGCTCAAGAAGGCCGACGAGACTGGCGAAGCGGCCGATGCACAGGCCGCGCGCGACTTTGCCGATTCGATTAATCGCCTGGAGAAAAAGGTGCATGACTTAAAGCTGACCCGCCAGGTGTCCATCCAGATGGCGCCGCAGGTGCGCCTGATGCAGAACAACGACAGTGTGCTGGCCGAGAAGATCCAATCCACACTGGCCAATACCATCCCGCTGTGGAAGAGCCAGATGGTGATCGCGCTGGGTTTGGCGCACGCAGATCGCGCGCTCAAGGCGCAGCAGGCGGTGACCGACGCCACCAATGAGCTGCTCAAGAAAAACGCCGAGGCGCTCAAGCAGGGCACCATCCAGACAGCGCAAGCGGCTGAGCGCGGCGTGGTCGATATCGAGACCATCCGCACCACCAATCAGTCGCTGATCGAGACACTGGGGGAAGTGCAGCGCATCCAGGCCGAAGGCTCCGCCGCGCGCATTGCCGCCGAGGCCGAACTGGTGCGCCTGGAGAGCGACTTGAAGCAAAAGATGCTGGAGTTCAGAAGCGGGGCGGCGGCTACCGCGCCGGAGCTGCCTGTCGACGTCTGATATTCGACCAAAAGTCTGTTTACTAGACAAAATTCGCCAAGAAAACCGACCGTCCGGTTTGCGGCGCACAGCAAGGAGAGCACCCGCATGACTGACGCCACACCGGATCGTTCCCTCACGCTGCAAGGCGCGTACAACCTGCGCGACTTGGGCGGTATCCCGCTGCAAAGAGGCCGGCAGGTCAAATCGCGCGCGTTCTTTCGCATGGATGACCCCTGCACGCTGACACCCGCCGATGTGGCGTTTATCCAGGCGCTGGGCGTCCATACGGTTATTGACCTGCGCTCGGCGGAGGAAGTCAACGTGCGGCCGCATCCGCTGGCCGACGTGCCCTGGGCGGCATACGCCAATATCTCGCTCAGCGTGCAGCCCACAGACGTCGCGTCGATCATGATGCTGGCTGATATGCGCAAGCTGTATGCCTATATGCTCAGCAACTGTGGCGCGGTCTGGGTCAATGTATTTCGCTTTGTTCTGGCGCATGAGGGCGCGGTGCTGTTTCATTGCACCGCGGGCAAGGATCGCACCGGCGTGATGGCCATGCTGCTCTTGTCGCTCGCTGGTGCAGATGATCAGGAGATCATCGATGACTACGCGCTGACGGAATCCGCCATCGCGCCGCGCAAAGAGCACCTGCTGAAGATTTGCCCACCGGGCATTGATCCACAGCGGTATGAGAACGCGCTGCACGCCTATCCGGACACCATGCGCGCGACGCTGGAAGTGCTGCACGCGCAGTATACCGACGCGTGGGGCTATCTGGCGCTACAGGGGATGACCACCGAGGAACTGGTGGCGTTGCACAGCCGCCTGGTATAGTCTCGGCCACGGCCCACAAGATCTCTCGCGATGCTTCGGAATGACCACACAGTACTTCGCCCATTGGCGCGAAGGGATGTGAACGGCGATTTAGCCGCCTGGCATGCCGAACAGAGCGAGGGATTTTTTATGCCCTTCATGACCTCGCATACGCTTTCGGGAAGAAAACCCGCATGCCGCGCGTTGGATAGGCGTATACAGAATGTACAAGACATGGTATGATTAAAGATGGGAGAATCCACCATGTGGTGTTTTCTCTCTCATTGGGCTGTTTTGGGCCGACATGCGCGGCACAAGGATAGAGTGGGGGGCGGTTCGGATGAAGAAACGCGGCTGGAGAGTATCGCGAAGGGGACGGCGCATGATCGCGCTGTGCGTATGCATAGCGTGTTTGTGGCAACCATCTTACGCAGCCGGAGCGTTCACGGAGGCGCTTTTGCCCGACCTGCCGGAAATCCTCGAGACGGCGGAGCCATCCGTGCCCACCGACGAGCCGACCATCGACCCCACCGATGTGCCGACCACGCCGGAGCCGCCCGAGCCCACCGACGCACCAACCCAACCGGCCACGCCGCCGCCCGCGAAAACCCCGCGGCCAACCAAAGAGCCTCCACAGACGCTAGCACCAACCAAGACGCCTCGCCCAACGACTGCGCCCACATCGGCGCCGACCGACGTGCCCGCATCGGCGCCGACCGACGCGCCCGTGCAAACGCCACTTTCTGACCCGACCAATGCACACGAATTTGCGGATTTCACGCAGGGATATGCGTTTGCACTGACCGGTACGGCGCTGCGCACCAAGGCACATGATCGCAGGACTTCCTATGAAATTCTGCCCATCGCGGCGGAAGAACTGGTGCTGGTAACCGGGCGCACCGCCTATGTGCCTGCGCGCGATGAAGAAATAGACGAAGACGAGGACATCCCCGACTGGTTTGCGGTGTCTGTGCGCGACAGCTCGGGCATGCTGGTGGAGGGCATGGTCTGCGGCACAGATCTTTTCCCACTCACCGAAGAAGAGACCGAAGGTCTGCTAGCGGCCTGGGCGCAGGAAGTGCTGCTGCCCGAGCATAGCTCCAGCGTCGAAGATGGCATCCCATGCGTATCGGGTGTCTTTGCGCCGCCTCCCCCCGAAGAGCCGGAAGAAAGCGCGCAGCCCGTGCCGGCTGAGCCTGTTGAACCGTCCGATGCGCCAGCGGATACGCCGGAACCCACGCTAGAACCAATAACGGAGACTGTCGAGCCTTCAGAGACACCGCTCGCTGAGCCTCCTTCTATTGAAGCAGAAAGCCCGACGGCACCTGCGTGGACGCCGACCCCTGTGCCGGAATCATCGGCTTCCGAGTCGCCCGAAACCGAACCGGTCGAGTCTGCCGTCACCGCAGAGCCCACCGCTGCGCCCAGCCCGGATCCGGTGGATCAATCGCTGCTGCATGCGCAGCGATTGATCAGCGAGGGAGAGAACTTCCTGATGATGGCGCCGATCCTGGCTCAACAGGCGGTGATCAAACTTGCCGATGACCACACGCTGCCGGAGATCCTCGGCATCGAGGTGCGGTATAATGCCGCCACGCCGCCCGCCTTGCCACAGATCGCGATGCTGGCCATTCGGGCGCAGGATTCCGAGCTGAACAACGCCACCGAGACCGTATCTGGCATTCGGCTGGTCACCGGCACCGGGCCGGACGCCAAAGTGCGTCCTTGCACCTATGATGTGAGCCAGGATGCCTTCGTCCTGGCCGTATACGTGAACGGCCTGTATCAAGTCACTGTCACGGATGTGCAGGGCAATGTCGCCACCGCAACGGCGGTTGTGTCCGGCCTGGATGGCGGCGCCACACAGGACGACACGCCGCCTGTTATCGGCGCGATCACAATGTCACCGCCAGCGCCCGAGTGGGCGGATGCAGCTGAGCTTTCTTTTGCTGTTACCGACCTAGAGTCTGGTGTTGGCGAGGTGTGGCTCGAGGACGCTGGCGGTTTGCGCATCATGGGTGAACTCCAATCCGGCGATACGTACGCAATTCAGGTATTTGAGAATGCTACCTATACTTTATATGCGCAGGACCGCGCGGGCAATCGGACGGATCCGGCGGTGCCGGTCACCATCACGCATGTAAAGAACCCTGATACCTATCCGCCGACCATAGGTTCGTTTACATTCGATCCGCCGCCGCGTGACGATGGCGTCAATGAGGTGATGGTCGAAGTTTGGGCCACTATCACCGATCTGCCGAGGCCGGATGCCAAGCCGCCGGAGCGCGCCTCCGGCGTGGCGAAGGTCGAGATTGCGCGCGTCACCGGCGAGGACGACACTGGGAACCTGACGTATGAAGCGTTCGATGTCTGCCCGCTGCGCGACATGTCCGGCGACACCTTTACCTACGCGTTCTTTGAAGATGGCTGGTACGCTTTTGTCGCCACCGATCATATGGGCAACGTCAGCCTGTCGGACTTCGAGATTGGCTACATTGGCGAAGTCCAGCCCAAACGGATCAATCCCGACTGGTATCTCAAGCCCCGTGACGATGACATGGACGGCCTGTACACGCAGACCGAATTCCGCCTGGATCTGAACCCCGCCAACCGCGACACCAACGACGACGGCCTATGGGATGGGCTGAGTGTGCGCCTCGGCCTGAGCGCAAACGACAAGAACACCGCGCCGGAAGCCAGCGTATTGACGCGCAGCGGATCGGCCGACATGCTCGAAAAACTCGTGAAGGACGGCCGTCTGCTCGCGCCGATTGCCGAGAAAAATCCGCAGGCCTATCGCGGCGATGTACAGCGCCGATGGAAGCAGTCGTCTACTACGGTAGCCTGGATGGCGGCGGACAGCAACCAAATGGTGTGCATCAACAGCAATGCGGTCTTTACCGCGCGCATGAGCCTCGGCGGAAAGGTCGAAGTATCCGACGCGCTGTCGCTGTATGCGCTGGAGATGCGCTCCCTCGGCAAGGGCGGCGAGCGCACGCTGACCACTTGCGGCGACGGCAGCCTGGCGCTGCTATACGACACAGACGGGTACGGCGGTGCGCTGCGCAAGGACGCATATTTGATCGACACTGCGCGCATGCAGGCCTATCGCGTGCCCAATACGCATGGTGCACGCGACGTAGCGATCAGCTCCGACGGCAACTTCTTGGCCATTTGGTACGACGCGCGCCTGGTGCGCATCACCCTGTCCACCGGCGATGTATTTCAGTGCGACGATGCCAAGCGCTGTGGCAACATCGAAATGATCAGCTTCTTGCCCGATGGGCGGCTGGTCACGCGCGTCACGGCGCTGGGGTATAGCGCGCTGACCCCTGCGGGCACGCGCGAGATCGGCGAGGTGAAGCATCTGCCGCGCATCACGCAGCGCCAGAGCATCAAGGCCATCACGGTATACGATCGCGATTATGTGCCGATGAAAATCGATTTGCAGCTGCTATTACGGGATACCGGTTTGTTTGTCGGTGGCGAGAATCCCAAGGACAAGATCCAGCGCAACCTGACTGGTGAAGCGCTGGCACAGCGCGCGACCATGACGCTGCGCGCGGCGAGATAGCGGGCACAAAAAAGCAACTCCTCCCGAACATCGGAAGGAGTTGTTTGCTTATCTTTCTATCCCTATGCCAGCGCGGCGGTCAGCGTCTGTAGCATCACGGCGTGTCCTTCCGCGTTGGGATGGATGCCGTCGATGCACAACAGCCGTTCGTAGTGCTTGCGGTCGATAAACGCGTCGCGCAAGTTGATGATCGGGCAGGCCAGCGCGCTGGCCACGTCGCACACCGCCAGCGCATATCGCTCCTGCCAGCGGTAGATGCGCTGCACATCGCCGAGGAACTCCAGCACAGCCTCGCGCGAGAGATTGCGCGTAACCCAGTCGAAATAGCGTTGCGCATGCAGCGGCGGCGGCACAACCAGCAACGGTTGCACGCCCAGTGTGCGCAGCCTGCGGACCCACTCGGTTAGGCTGGCGGCGAACTGCTCCAGCGTTGTGCGCGGAGCGATGTCCGCATTCGGATCGGCTGCAACCAGCGGCCAGTCCAGATCGCAATCATTGCCGCCGAACTCAATCAGTGCGATGTCACCTCGTTGCATGCCGCAGTTTTCCAGCTCGACCAGCGCTTCCGGCGCAGTCATGCCCATGCGCGCGTGATTCTCGATGGGCAGAAGGGAATGCTCCGCCAACTGCCGCACACAATTCTCTTTTAGAATCAGGTAGCGGTTTTTTAGCTCGTCAAACACAACGCCTTTGAGGATTGAATCTCCCCAAATATGAATGCCCGCCATGCGCATCCCTCCGCTTCTCTTGGCTTTATCTAGTATTTAATACTAGATTACATTGTTTTAATCAATTCGTCAATAGGTTTTTGAAAACATTTATTGATGCTATGAAAGCGTCATGCTATACTGTATGCAGAAAACATGAATTCACTCTGGAAATATGGGGGAAGCACTATGCAAGTCAACACATACGCAGCCACGCTAGCTGCGCGCATGGCCGCATATCAGCCGCCTGATTGGGATACATTGCCCGATTTGGGCCTTTATATGGATCAAGTCGTTACGTATGTCGAGCGGCAATTGGCGCCACTGCTGCCGGAAAAACCGACCGAAAAAGCCATAACCGCCGCGATGGTCAATAACTATGTCAAACAGGGCATTGTGCCCAGACCCAGCGGCAAAAAATACGATCGCGAGCACGTAGCAGCGCTGCTCATTCTCTGTGCGCTGAAATCGGTGCTGCCCATGGACGCTATCCGACGGTTATTGCCCAACGAAGCGCAGGGCATCCGCGCGTGCTATGAAGCCTTTTGCGCGCAGTATCCGGCGGGACTGCGGCGTGTCAGCCAGGCGCTAAATAAAGGCGAGGCTTCTGCGTTAGATTGTGCGATCCAAGCCAGTGCGCAGCGCATGGCGGCTGAGGCGCTGCTGGCGCAGAAAAAGCCCGAAAATGAGGTAGCAGCAAAAGCCCGAGCAAAGGGCTAGGGCAATGTACGCCTCATCTGAGACGGTAGGGTCAGTCTGTTTAGACCATAAGTCTGTTTTGCGAAGGAGTCGGTTTTCATGATCCGAGCGGCACTTTTCGACCTGGACGGCGTGCTGGTGGATACCGCTACATACCATTTTCTCGCATGGAAACGCCTGGCCGACGAGTTAGGCTTTGACTTTACCGAACAGGATAACGAGCGCCTAAAGGGCGTCAGCCGTATGCGTTCGCTGGAAATCCTGTTGGAAGTTGGTCAACTATCCGGCTTGCCCGTCGATGAGCAAGAGGCGTTGGCAGCCAAGAAAAACGCCTGGTATGTGCATATGCTCGAGCAACTGACTACGCAGGATGTGCTGCCCGGTGCGCGCGAAACGTTGTTAAGCTTACGCCAACGTGGCATCCAAACCGCGTTGGGCTCTGCCAGCAAGAATTCTCCGCTCATCCTTGAAAAATTGGGCATCGCGTCGCTGCTCGACGCGGTGATCGATGGCAACCACGCATCGCGTGCCAAGCCTGACCCACAGGTATTCCTGCTCGGCGCGGCGGCGCTGGGCGTTGCGCCGAGGGAATGTGTGGTGTTTGAGGACGCGGTAGCCGGTATCGCAGCGGCGCATGCGGCAGGCATGCGATCGGTGGGCGTCGGCTCGCCGGAAAAATTGCCCGAGGCTGCGTACCATGTGCCCGGCCTGTACGCGTTGGACATCGATGATATGTTGGCGTTTTTCGACCAAAGACACGCATGAGAGGGGACATCCGCATGAAGCTGGAATCCTGGAATGTCAACGGTTTGCGTTCATGCCTGAGCAAGGGGTTTCTGGCGTATGTGCAGGCGGAGAATGCGGACGCGTACTGTCTGCAAGAAATCAAGCTCAGCGAAGGGATACTGACACTGGATTTGCCGGGATATCATCAGTATTATCACTACGCGCAAAAGAAGGGCTACTCCGGCACCGCACTGCTGACAAAAACAGAACCTCGGTCTGTAAACTACGGCATCGGTATCGAGGAGCACGATAACGAAGGCCGCGTCATCACCGCTGACATGGGTGATTTCTTTTTGGTGACCGCGTATGTGCCCAATTCGCAGGATGAACTGGCGCGTCTGCCGTATCGCATGCGATGGGAGCACGATTTTCGCGCATATTTGTGCGAGCTGGACAAGCAGAAACCGGTTGCGCTGTGCGGTGACCTGAACGTCGCGCACACCGAAATGGACATCAAAAACGCGCGCAGCAACCGCATGCACGCCGGATTTACCCCTCAGGAGCGTGAGCAGATGACCGCGCTGCTGGACGCTGGCTTTGCCGACAGCTATCGCCGCCTGCATCCGGACAAGCGCGATGCCTACACCTGGTGGAGCTACTTCGGCGGCGCGCGCGCGCGAAATGTCGGGTGGCGGCTGGATTACTTTATCGTCAGCGAGCGGCTGATGGCGCGCGTGGTAGACGCCGACATCCGACCGGACGTCATGGGGTCGGATCATTGCCCGGTTACGTTGACGTTGGCATAGGCTGACAGATGACAGCGGGACGCCAAGTAGCCGAAAACCTGTGGGAAATATGATATTTCCCACAGGTTTTCCAATACTATTCGTAAAAGTATCCTTTCGCGAATAATTGTATGGATAATTGCCCCCTCTGTACGAGGAAAACTAAACAAAAAAGACCCGATCTCTCGGGTCAACAAAGTATCGGCATGACGAAGAATCTGCTCTATCAAGATTCTTCACTTCGTTCGCACCGACATGCGCAGAATTGTAAATGGTCTGACCCGATCGGTCGGGTCTTTCCCTTATACCTAACGTTTACCCCACCACGACCTCTACCACCCTTGCGGTGCCTGCCTTCTCATGCGATACGGTCAGCACGCCCTTTTCCGCGTCCCAGGACGGCTCACCCTTGGCAAAGCTCGGATACACCATGCGTACAGTCGCCGCTTTTTCTTTGATCTCCGCCAGCGGCACGGCGATCTGTTTGGCACCCTCGTCGGTCAGCCGCCACGTCGCCACAAAGATGCGCCCCTCGCACTTGAGCGCCAGGCACAGCTGTGCCGCGTCCATGCGCGGCAGACCCAGCGGCCACATCGGTACGCCGGTCTTGATGTGCTCGCGCAGTGCCTTGTGCGCGGCGATGCCTTCTTCGATGGCACTTCTCTGCGTCGGCGTCCAGGCGCTGATCTCGCCACTGATCTGTGGCCGCAGCAGCAGCGCATTCACCATGCGCAGCGCAACCGCCTCTTTGTCCTCGTCCGCCTGTGGCGCGCAGCATACGCCCGCCTGCTCCGGCGTCACCGCCGAAGGGCAGGCCGCCGCGATGGCTGCCAACTCCTTTGCGCTGGTCTGCTCCGACACCGACTGCACTGCGTGGCGTGTCAGCAGTGCATACTCCATGCGCAGGCCGCCGCTGGCCGCGTTTTCGATGGTCAGCCACGGATAGCGCGCCAACAGCCGATCCAGCCACGCCAGGTACGCGCGGTTGTGCTCCAGCAGTCCTTCGCCGGAGGCCGATGCATTATGCTCTGTGCCCACACCCGGCTCGATGTTGTAATCCAGCTTAAAGTATCCAATGCCCTCCTGGGTCACCAGGCGGTCGATCGCCGCGTCGGCATGCTGCACCACATCCGGATTGCGGAAGTCCAGCTGATAGCGCCCATGATCGATCACCGGCTTGCCCGCGATGGTAAAGCACCAGTCTACCGGCAGGTGCGCCGCCAGCGACGCATGCACACCCATTACCTCGGGCTCCAGCCACAGACCGGGCGTCATGCCGTGCGCGCGGATCGCCGCCACTACCTCGCCCAGACCATTCGGGAAGCGTGCCGCCGACGGCATCCACTCCCCGACGCCCTCCCACCACACGCCAGCAGCGAACCAGCCCGCGTCGATGCAATAGGTTTCGCAGCCCAGCTTGGCCGCTGCCTGGATGCGCGCCAGTTCCTTGTCGGTTGTCAGGTCATCGGCGCTGACATGCCGATCGGAATACAGCACCGGCAGCTTGTTGTGATCTTCACATGGGCGGCAGATCACGCGGCGGTAGCGCGTCATTTCGCCGATCGCGTCGTCAAAGCCCGCGCCAAAGGCGACGGCAGCGGGCACAGAGGTAAAGCTCTCGCCCGGCTCCAGCACATTGCGCCAATGATTCTCCTGCCAGGATGGCCCGGACAACTCCAGTGTCAGACGCCCCTCATTGCCGCTCATTTCCCATTGCCACGAGCCATTGTGCTCGATCTGCCAACAGACTGCGCCGGTCGTCGTCTCCAGGCAGCCCATCGGCAGAAACTCCTTGCTGGTCCACGCGCCGGTCGATAGGCGCCGCACGCGCTGAATCGGCGTGCGCACCACCGACTCCATCCCCCACTCGGCCAGACTGCGCTTGCGCCATTGCGCCTCGGCGCACCAACTGTTGGCCGGAATGGCCAGCACATTGTCCTGCCATGGCACACCGGGTTGGTCGATGCCGGTCAGCGCGAAGGACGACACATGTTCCAGCACATACGGCTTGGGCCCATTGTTGCGCACCACGGTCCAACTGCGCATTGCGCGGATGCCGTCATACATTTGCAGATAGCTCGTCACCACCAGATCCTCGAACGCTTGGGTGATCATCAGCTTGCGGCCCTGCGGCGTGCGCACGTCCTGGTGCGACACATAGCGCAGCAGCGCGCCCGGTTGCGTGCCGGTGTGCTTGTCGCCATGGTGGCTGTTGGCGTCGAATCCAGCGCATTGCAGCTCCACCAGCCGAAACGCTTTGCGATCCGGCTTGGGAATCTCCTCGATGTCAAATGCCCGCGTGCCTGCATGCAGCAGGCGCACGTCGCCATCCCCCGCGACCTGAAGTACTACGTACAGACCATTTTCAAAAAACGTAAAACGCTCGGACAAAGCTAACGCCTCCCGACTTTTCTCGTTATCATATATATTCGCTTTTTCCGCGTGCATCCCTGCAAAAAGGATAAAAAAAGACTTCCGAAACATGTTCGGAAGCCTTGATTTTCGCGCCGTTATTGCGTGATTTTCTCGAACGGATAGTCCACGCCGTAGGTCTCGACGTACACCAACTTCATTTGCTGGATGACGCGGTTGGGCTTGTTGTTGCTATCGGTCGAGGTGGACACGATCGCGTCGGCGGTCTCCATGCCGCCTTCGACCATGCCGAATGCCGCATACTGCGTGTCCAGGTTCGCCGCATCGGCCACGCAGACGAAGAACTGCGAACCCGCGCTGTCGTTCTGTGCGCTGCGCGCCATCGACAGCACGCCGCGCGTATGCTTGACCGCGTTGTCCACGCCATTGGCCGAGAACTCACCCTTGATCCCATAGCCCGGGCCGCCGGTGCCGGTGCCGTCCGGATCGCCGCCCTGGATCATGAAGCCCGGGATCACGCGGTGGAAGATCGTGCCGTTATAGAACTTGCTGTTGGCCAGCGAGATGAAATTGCCCACCGAGATCGGCGCAGTCTCCGGATACAGCTCGCCGTACAGCAGCGTGCCGTCGTTCATCACGATGGTGAACACCGGCTTTCTGCCGGTGGCATCGATGGTCTGCTTGACCACCGCGTCGGCCTGCAGCGCGCCGTCCTGCTCAGTAATCTGCACGTCGCCCATCAGCACATAGCCGTAGGTCGAGGGCTCGGTGCCCAGCGTCACGAATGCCCACAACTGGTTGTTAACCGTCACTTCGCCCTCGATGGTCATGGGCACGCCCTTTTTCAGGTCGGCCAGGGGCGCGCCGTTGGGCTTGTCGCGCAGCGACGTCTGATCCGCCGCGACCTGCGCAAAGCGCGTATTCATCGCCAGCGGCTCGGGATCGGGCTGCTTGATGATCATCACGTCAGGCATCAGCTCGATGTTGGCGGCCTTCAGCCACTCCTCTTTGGCGGTGTCGTAGGCGGCGGTTTTCTTCTGCTCGAGCTGGTGCGCCATGAAGTCGTCCTTGCTCTGCTCGAAGGGCACTTCGCCCTCGGCGACATCACTGACATACTTGATGATGTGCACGCCAAAACCCGACTGCACCACACCGGACAGATCGCCGACATTGGCGATGGCCATCGCGGCGGTGGTGAACTGCTCGTCATAGGACTTCGAGCCCTCGCACACCGGGTAACCATCCTTCAGCAACGGATCGCTCATGCCCGGATCCTGGCCGTACTCGGTCACCGCGGCCTCGAAATCCTTGCCCGCCTGGATCTCCGCCAGGATCTGATTGCCCTTTTCCACCATCTGGGGCATCTCTTCCTCGGTCGCGGCCATCAGCAGGATATGCCGCACATTGCGATAGCCCGCCGGATGATACGCGATCTCCGCGCCATTGAGCAGATCGGAGATATACGCATCTTTGTCGGCCAGATACTGTGTCTTGGCCTGCGCGACCATATTGGCATATGTCGTGCGCGCTTCCTCTTCGGTCACGGCCACATCCTTGGTGACCTCGGCCTCCAGGCGCTTGTTCATCGACGCAAACGTATCGTTTTCCAGCAGCGCGTCCTTCGTATAGCCATATTTCTGTAGCTCCGCCTCTGTCAGCGCCACGAGTTGTTCCTCGGTGGCGTCTGGGCTCTGCGCCTTCATGTCAGTCATGCACGCGTCATACGCGCTCTGATAGGTCTGGTCCACATTCTGCTGGATGGCCGCCAGCTCCTCGGCCGGCGTTTCCTTCATGCCCAGTTCCTCCGCCTTGGCGTTGAGCACGATGCGTTCGGCGCGCTGATTGAGCACGCCCTCCACCACATAGCGCTGGAACTGCTCGTCGGTGGGATCGACGCTCTGTCCATAGCTGGACATGTACATCGCATAGCCGAGCTTGTTGGTTTCTACTTCTTCGATCATGTCCTTGGCCAAGATGTCTTGACCATGGACGCGCGCGACCACGGCATTCGGGTCGATCGAGGAAGCGTCTGTTTCCACAGGGGCAGCGGATTCCGCCGGTTCGGCCTGCGCCGTGGGCTGATTGAGTCCACCATTGACCAGCGCCAGCACGGCCACCAGAGCCGCCGCCAGAACGAAAGCCACCACCGGCACCAGGATCTTCTTCCAGTTACGATTTGTCACGCAAGATTCCTCCATTTATGTTCATTCATGATATCGTGCGCATACGCCGAATTATATCAACTGTTGCGCCTAAACGCAACGAATGCGCGAAAATGCCTTGTCATTGCCGCATTGCGTTCACAATTGCGCCGGTGTGTATCGCCACTATCAGGATAGACGCAGCAGACGAAGCATCTGTTGCATCCACGCCTGAATTTGGCTGCCGCGAAAGAGAATCTCGATGGCGTGGCCAATGGGAAAGAGCACCAGCATCCAGACTTCCAGCCACAGCTGGCGGCTGGCCTGGCGCGTGCTGCCCTCGCCGTGCGCGCGGCCGAGCAATCCTTCCAGCTCGTCGAGTTTGTGCGAGAGCAGCTCGGTGCGCTCATGCAGGCGCAGCTCTGCCGCCAGCGCGCGATACGCCCGCTGCTGTCGCATGTCCCAGCGCGTGTCCGGCCGATCCAGGATGCCCTGCCCGTGCACGCATTCATAGCGAAACGCCACCAGCGCGGCCAGGTGCTTTTGGCGCTGGCGATGCCGCGCACCCCATAGGCGGCGGCTGGTCAGGCTGCGTTCCGCGCTGTCCATCAGGCGGTTCGCGTCCTTCTCCAGTGCGTCGAGCACCACGCTGCTCGACAGCGCGCGCGCTTGCGCGGCCAACGCCGCATGTGGCACCGTACGGATCTCGCGCTCTGTCATCATGCGCTCGTAATCGCTGCCCCGCGCCAGGTCGGCGATGTGCAGCAGCAATTCCTGCGTGCGCGCGCGATCCATGCCCGCGGCAACCACGCAGCCGTTTTCGTAGACGAAGGCCTGGCCGTCGCCTGGATCCTGTTCGCGCAAAATCCAGCCGAGCGCCTCGCGATCCAGCGCCAGCGCCTCGCGGTGCGCGCGCGGCGGCTTCAGTCCCCAGTCCTGCGCCAGCGAAGCGATGGGCAGCGCATCGGCCACGCGACAGCAGTCCAGCAAAATCTCGGGCATGCGCTCCCCTCCCGTTATTTTAACAAATCCAGCACCATCAGCACGACTTCGAGCAGGATCAAGCCAAGAATCAACCACTCGACGAACAGCGAGCGGCTGTGGTCGTTCATCGAGGAGATCGAGTCGGTGATCTTCTCCACCGCATCGCCCTTGGCCTTGAGCACTTGATAGCGGTCGGCCAGCTCAAAGAACTCGCTCATCTCGTTATAGAATGCCTCCGCGTCAGTGCGCGCCCAGGTGATGTCCGGCTTGTCCAAAATCATGATGTAGCTGAGCGTCGAATACTGATAGCGCGCGATCTCCGCCACGATGGTGGAGCGCTGCTTGTTGCTGATGGACAGCTTGCCGCGCTCGAGCTGCTCGACGATCGGCTCGACGCGGTCGAGGATGCTGTCGATATGCTGCTCGACACGCTCCATCGCCACCGATTTGGCCAACACGGTGGCGGCCAGCTCGGGGAAATACGGCGCGATCTCCGGCACGCACACCTGCGCGTCGGTAAACTCGATGTCTTCCGCTTCGCCCTGCTCGGCGATCTGGAACTTCTCGAAGTACGGCGAGGGGTACTTCCACGCCTTGGCCTCGGGGTACTGGCGCATGGCGTTCACAAAAGCCTGGCTCTCCTCGCGCGTCATGTTCATCAGCACCATCGCGCCAAAGGAGAACAGCATCGCACGCCGCGCATCCTCGCCGGCCGCCGCGCCGATCATGTCGGACAGCCGCGCGCCAGAGATGGACAGCGGCTCTTCCCAGGTGAACTTTTTTTTGATGTCAAACGCACTGGCCAGCGCATTGAGGTCGATCTCCTGCGCGACGTCGTAAGCCCGCAGTTTCACAGTCGCCATCCGGATTCCCCTTTCGGCATTGGCTTTGATTCCCAGCTTTTGATTATACCATATTTTTCACCGCTTGCACAGGCAGGGGGTATGCGAAACGGTCTACAGGCTGCCCAAAAAGGCTCAGATGCTAGGAGGCCGCAAGCTTGTCCGACGGAGGCGTACCACTGCATACGCTGACGAGTCAAGCGTAGTGCCGACAACGCAGATGCGTCTTTTTCGGCAGCCTGCTTTACAACGTTCGCCGCATCGCCTACAATACCTACTATATATAGTAGAAAGAGGGTGCGGTCTTGACGCTGCGCGAACGATTGGCGCTGGGGCGCCCGGTGCTGCTCGACGGCGCGCTGGGCACGTATTACGCGCAAAAAACCGGCGATATAAGCGCATGCGAGCTGGCCGCGCCGGAGCAGCTATACGCGCTGCATAGCGAATACGTCGCCGCCGGTGCGCAGGTGCTGCGCACCAATACCTTTGCTGCTGACACGCGCGCCTTAGGATTGCCGCGCGACCAGGTGCGAGCGCTTATCCTGCGCGCGGTGGACGTCGCGCGCGACGCTGCCAAGGACGCGGCGGCGGTGGCGCTGTCGCTGGGCCCGATGTCCAGCTTTGCCGATGAGGACGCCGCCAAGGCGCTGGACGAGCGGCTGTGGATGCTGGCTCAATGCGTATCGGCGGGCGTCGATACCTACTGGTTTGAGACGTATGCCGATGCCGATGCGCTGACCGTCTGCGCGCAATACCTGCGCCAGTGCGCGCCGCACGCGAGCATTGCCGCCACGTTTTCCTGCTCCGCCGATGGCTACACCCGCGCCGGACAGCCCATCGCGCGCGTGCTCGACGCGCTGAGCCACTCCGGCCTGGCCGACGTGGTGGGCGTGAACTGTGGCCTGGGTCCCGCGCACACTGTCGGGCTGCTGCGCGCGATGCCAATCTCCGCGCTGGGCGCGCCGCTGGCTGTGCTGCCCAATGCCGGATATCCCACCGAGGTCGAGGGGTGCATGCGCTTTGCCACCGCGCCGACGTACTTCGCCGATACGCTGGCGCGCGCCGTGCCGCTGGGCGCGAGGCTGCTGGGCGGCTGCTGCGGCACGACCCCGCTGCATATCCGCGCGCTGGCCGAGGCATTGGCCGCGCCGCCATCCGACGCGCCCATAGCGCCAGTCTTTCGTCCGCGCAAGAGCACCGCGAAACCCGCCCCCCGCGACGCCTTGGCGGAAAAACTGGCCGCCGGTCGGTTTGTGACGCTGGCCGAACTGGACCCGCCCAAGCACGCAGATCTGTCGAAATTCCTGGACGCAGCGTACCGCTTGCAGGTTGGCGGCGTCGATGCGCTGACCATCCCCGATGCACCGTTGGCACAGGCGCGCATGAGCTCTGGCTTGTGCGCCGCGCAGGTGCGCCAGCGCCTGGGCATCGATGTCATCCCGCACCTGTGCTGCCGCGACCGCAATAGCAATGCGCTGCACGGCGACCTGCTGGGCATGCACGCCGCCGGACTGCGCGCTGTGCTGGCGGTCACTGGCGATGCGATCCCCGAGAGTGACCATGGCTTTGCGCGCCCGGTGTTCAATCTGCATGGCACCAGCCTGGCCGCGCACATCGCGCGCATGAATGATGACCTGTTCTCCGGCGATCCGCTGTGCGTTGGCGTAGCGTTCAACCCCGGCGCAGCCAACCCCGACGCCGAGCTCAAGCGCCTGGCACAGAAAAGAGCGCAGGGTGCGACTTTTTGCATGACGCAGCCGGTGTTCGACGCGTCCGCCCTGCCCGTGCTGGACGCGGCGCGTGCGCTGGGCATTCGCGTGCTGGTGGGCATCCTGCCGCTGGTCAGCTACCGTAATGTGCAATTCATGCACAACGAGGTGCCCGGCATCTCCATTCCCGAGGCGATATCCGCGCGCTTTTCTCCGGCACAGGATCGCGCCGAAGGCGAGGCCACCGGCATCGCGGTCGCCGCCGAGGTCGCCAGACTCACCCGCGATCACGCCGATGGGTTCTACCTGATGGTGCCCTTCTCGCGCGCCGAGATGATCTGCGCGCTGCTCATGCGGTTGCGCGGCGATGGGATTCTCTAACGCGCACACAAAAACGCCCCTCGCAAAAGGGGCGTTCAGCTTGTCAAAAACGTCAGACTGTCCGAAAAGGTTCAGATGCTAGGAGACGCAAGCTCGTCCGACGGAGGCGTACAGGCGTACGGCGACGAGGCGAGCGTGGCGGCGACAACGCAGATGAGCCTTTTTCGACAGCCTGAACGCCCCTTGCAGAAGGGGCGTTTTCTTGAGCTTTCACGCGTCCGGTTTTTCTCGAAATCCCACAAACAGCAAGCTGACCCGGGCAAGGAGCCAACACACTGCAAAAATCACCAGGAATGTGACCGATGTGATCAGAAAATTCGAGTCATTCCCATAATAAAATACGCGCACCATCATAAAGAGGAGAATCGCCGCGAGACTGGCTATGACCATTGGCATTCTGCTCTTTCCGATGATCCTCTTTCCGCAATCCCGGCAAACAAGATGCGGCGCGAACAGATTTCGGGGTCTATGCTTGCATGCGTTTTCCATCGTCATCCCCTCTTTCTTTTTCCGCAGTCGGTTACTTCACCACCGTTACAATCCCCGACGAGCTGTTGGTGCCCGTCACTTGTACCTTGATGCTCGTGGCGCGCGCCAATTGCGGCGCGTCGTCGCTGCGCAACGTCAGAATCGCGCCAAAGGCGCGGGTCTCCGGCCGCGCGGCGGCAAATGCCTTGGGTCGGACATACGTCAGCACCCCCTGGTACAGGCGCGCTTCGGCGTTGAGCTCCTGCATCGTGCCATCGGCCAGGTATTCCACCAGCCGCACCGACAGCCCCGGCAGCGTTTGCAGCGCAGCGCTCATGTCCACAATGATGCTCAGATCCATGTCCGACGCGATCACTTGCTTGTTGCTGTCCACGCTGGTTACGTTGAAATTGCACGGCGAGGCAATGCCCGGCGTGAGCAGCCGCTGATACTGCTCGATGCCGCTCGCGCCGACATAGAACACGCGATCCACCGCATCGATATCGGGCTCGCCCATCACGACCGGCTGCTGTTCGCCGACCAGATACGAGAGCCCACCGGCCAGCAACGCGGTCAACAGCACCAGCGCCAGCAGCGTCACAAAGAAGTAGCTCTTCATTTGTCGCCTCGCTCCAGGGCCTCCCACAGGCCGGTCAGATACACCGCGCCCAGTGCGCGATCATACAGGCCGTAGCCTGGGCGGCCGGTCTCGCCCCAGATCATGCGGCCATGATCCGGCCGCACATAGCCGTCGAACCCGGCATCGTGCAGCGTCTTGAGGATGGCGTACATGTCCAGCGAGCCGCACTGCGTCGGATGCGCCGATTCCTCAAAGCAGCGTTCGCCGGTGTACTTGATGTTGCGCGCGTGCACAAAGTGAATGCGGTCGACAAACTCGCGGATGATCTCCGGCAGCGGGTTGGCCGGGTTCGCGCCCAAAGAGCCGGTGCACAGCGTGATGCCGTTGGCCAGCGAAGGCTCGATCTCGCGCATGCGGCGATAGGCGGCCACGCCGGTGATGATGCGCGGCAGGCCGAAGATGCCCCACGGCGGATCGTCCGGATGGATGGCCATTTTCACGCCCGACGCCTCGCACACCGGCGCGACGCGGCGGATAAACGTTGCAAAGTTCTGCCAGAGTTATTCCTCATCGATCTGCTTGTACTCGGCCAGCAGCGCGCGCAGACCTTCCTTGGTATAGCTGGCGTCCCAGCCGGGCAGATCCAGGTCGCTGGTCGCCGGATCGAGCGACAGCACTGTGCTGTCGTCATAGGCCAGCGCGTTCGAGCCATCGGGCAACACGCGCTTCAGGT
Organism: Eubacteriales bacterium; assembly: GCA_031554855.1. Lineage (GTDB taxonomy): Bacteria > Bacillota > Clostridia > Christensenellales > Aristaeellaceae > JAVBUY01. The sequence continues at coordinate 13,225 of JAVBUY010000188.1, read as the reverse complement.
CGCTGCGCAGCCAGTCAAACACCGGCATAAAATTATAACAAATCACCTTCACGCCCGCCGCGCCCAGGCGGCGCACCTTCTCGCAGAACACGTCGATCAGATGGTCGGCGTCCGGCGCGCCTAGCTTGATGTGCTCATGCACCGGCACCGACTCGACCACCTCGAAAGCCAGGCTGTGCTGGTGAGCGGCGTCCTTGATCGCATCGATGCGCGCCTGCGGCCACACCTCGCCGACCGGCACGTCGTACACCGCCGACACGATGCCGCTCATCATCGGGATCTGCGAAATGTACGACAGGCTGACCGGGTCGCTGTCGCCATACCAACGGAAAGTCATCTTCATATGCACAACCCTCGCTCTACCATGATGTTTCCATTATACAGGAATCCGCGCCAAAAGAACAGCGTTTGAAAAGTGGCATATCGTGAACGAGGAGGTGTTCCCCCATGCCGTATGATCGAGCCGTCGCGGTGGCCTACGCCCGCCAATGGGCGTACCGCCGCAACCCGGCCTACCTGGATTTTGAGCTGCTGGGCGGCGACTGCACAAACTTTGCCTCGCAGGTGCTACTGGCCGGAGGACTCAGCATGGATCATCAGCCGGTGTACGGCTGGTACTATATCGACGCCAACCGACGCACCGCATCCTGGACCAGCGTGCACTATCTCTATCGCTACCTGCTCGGGCTGGACACCGACCGCCCACGCGCTGCCGAGGTGCCGCTCTCGCAAATCCAGATCGGCGATATCGTGCAGCTGGCGTTCTCCGGTCAGCATTACCAGCATAGCCCGGTCGTCGTCGCGGTGGAAGCGCCCACGCCAGACCGCATCTTCATCGCCGCGCACACCACCGACGCGTACCATCGACCGCTCTCTTCCTATTTATATAGCGCAATGCGCCCGCTGCATATTCTGTGAGCTATCGCGGCGCATCTCCTTCGATGCGCGCGGAGTGCAGGCCAAAATAATCGGCCACCGCCTGATTGCGCCAGGCCGCCGGATCGTCGCTGAGCGGCTGCACCGCCAGCGCCGCCGGTTGAGGATAGACCGGCCGCACAACTGCGTCGCTGCCTGGTGCGGCGCGTTCCAGCTCGGTGAACAGCCGCCGCATGTCCACGCGATACCTGCCGACTTCACCCAGCGCGTGCGCGGCCACCAGATCCGGGTAGCTATTGGACGCGGGCAACAGCCAAGCCAGCGCCAGCAGCGCGCATGTCGCGCCGATCGCCCAGCGTCCTGGGTGCGGTATGCGCACGCGCCGCGCGCACGCCCCCGCCAGCAGGCACAGCGCCAGCGACGCGAATGTGACATAGAAGAAATACAGGTTTTTTACGCGCGGCGTGCCCGAGAAGCCGGACGTATACATATGCGGAAAGATCATCGCGCACAGCAGCAAAAACGCGCACAGCGGCACAAGCCACAGGCGGCGGCGCACGGATATCGTTATTTTTACATAGCCAATATACAGACCCGCCGCGCACAGCGCACCCAGCGCGGTGCCAGAAAGCGCCGCCCCCCACGTCCAGCAGGCTGCCCACACCGTGTCCACCATGGACAGCAGCATCCACGGCTCGCGCGCGTGGAAGCGGCCATCAACCTCTAGGCGCACCGCGTTGCCCGGCGCGATGACGCTGGCGATCAGCCCAGCCGCCAGCAGCGCCCACGCGATAAGCAACGGCCAGGCCTGTTTGCGGTCCGTGAAGAAGCGATAGGCGATGACCAGCGCCAACGACACGGTCGCCAGCACCGCAGTGATGTAGTTGCTCATGCCCAGAAAGGCGCACAGCCCCCAGAGCAGCACCATTGCCAGCGCACGCTTGGTCCCGCGCCAGTCGGCCAGGCGAACCGCCAGCGGTAGCATGATCAGCAGCATGTTATGCGCAAAGGTATACAGCCACGCGCTATTATACCAGAAGATGCCCTCGAGCAGATCCGGCATGCCGGTGAGCTGCACCACCGTCAGTAGCGCCCACAGCGTCCAGCCCGCCGCCTTCGATAGCCCGAACACCTTCGCACACATCGTGCGCACCGCAAAGAACGTGCCGCCTAGAAAGCAGGCCAGCAGCACCGGCACATGCAGCCAGTACGCGTGCAGGTCAAACACCGCCGGATGCAGCGACATCACGATCGCTCCGGTCAGCGTGCCCTGCCACGTGCGATAGATTTGCAGCGCATAGCGCCACGCGTCCACCAGTACATGCGGCAGCGAATGCATCGCCAGCCACGAGGCATGCGTGCGGGTGGCGTACACAAAATCGTCGGCGGCGGGAAACGCGGCGCGCATCGCCAAAAGAATAGGCGCCAGCACCACGGCCAACAGCATGGCCGAGCCCAGCGCCCACAGCAGACTCCGCTTCTCTTTTGTCACAGCCGATTCCCCCACACATTCACTGCCCATATAGTAGCGAATGTAGCGGGGTTTGTCAATTTTCGCGCCGTTTGCGCATCAGCACAAAGCACAGCACACCGGTGGCCGCGCACAACACAACCAGCGGCAGCGCGATCCAGCCGTCCATCACCAGCATTTCCCACAGGCTGGGTCGCAGCGTACGCGTCCAGGTGATGGCCGCCTCACGCGGCGCACCCTGCGCCACCGCAACGCGCACTGCATGCGCATCCTCGCGCTCCATCTCGCCGGTATTCAGCGCACCGGCGCGCAGTCTGTACACGATGGTGTGCGCTTGGTCTGCTGCCAGCTCAGTCACCCAGCGCAGCGTTTGCCCATCCAGCGTCGGCGTGCCTCCGGCGTCGCCCGACACCAGCGCGAACCCGGCGGGGATGTTGGTCTCGACGGTCACCGGCGCGGCCACCGCGCCGTCATTGCGCAGCGAGATTTTCACCTCGCAATGCCGACCGGGCCGCAGCGATACCGGCTCAACCGCCACCGACACCGCGACGTCCGCCGCCAACGCGAGGATGGACTGCACGGTCTGCGGTTGACCGTTGAGCGTGGCGGGCATGTTCAGTGGCCAGCGCCCTGACGCGTGCTCGCGCAGCTGCGTCGCCGCCAGATGCAGCCGCGCGCTCAAGACCAGCTCGCCAGGAGCAGTGCCTTCCGGCTGCATCGGCGGCACAGTCACGCGCCACACCAGCGCGCCGTCGTCGCGCCGCTCCGGTGCGTTTGCCTCGCCAGACGCCTCGAATAGCCCCACCCCGCGCGGCATCTGCTGTACCAGCACCACTTCACCGGGCGCGGCACCAGTGTTGACGATGCGCCAGCGCACAAAAAACGCCTCGTTGGGCGCGACCGCCACCGTGGAAAAGCTGCGCGTCGCGGCCAGCCGCGCGGCGGTCAGCGCAACGTTCAGCGCAGGCAGTGGTCGCGCGTTCACCTCGCCGACTAGCCGCTCGGCGCGATAGCCGGTGCGCGCGTCCAGCGCGTCGGGTTGCATCTCCAGGACAAAGCGCCGCTCGATTTTCACCGGCGCGTGCGGCGCACCGGCTGGAACATCCACCTGCCAAACCGTCTCGTGCGGCGGCACATCAGCCAGCCGAACGCCCTCGGGCAGCGTCAGCGCGATGTTGGCCTGTCCTGCCGCTCCGCCAGTATTGGTCACGCACAGCGTCACTTCAGCGGTTTGCCCCTCCGCCAGCGTGTTGTTGTCCATCGCCCAGGCCGCGCTGAGCACCGGCGCAACCAGTGCGATGCGCTCCTCGCCGTGCACCTCGCCGACGCCCCATTGCTGCGTCGCCTCGGCAAAGCCCATGCCCTCGGGCAGCGGCAGCGCGGTTAATACCAGCGGGATTTCCAGCACGGCAGGCACGACTTGGCCGTTGTCCTGCCAGGTCGCGGCGGGCAGCGTGCGCTCCCAGCAGAGCGTACCGTCCTCCCGCACATCGGTCGGCTCGGCCTCTCCCAGCGGCTCAACCAGCCAGCGCAGCGGATCGGGTTTATATTCCAGCGCCACCTGCTGCTCCATCAGCGCGGGGTTCACCACGCGCAGCACGCGGCGGATCTGCTGCCCCACCGCCACAGGCTGATCGGCGGGCAAGATGTCCATGCTCGGCGGCAATGGCAGCGGCGTCAGCGACACGTCCAGCGCGGCGGTTTTGAGCAATGCATCGGTCGCATCCACAAAAAACGCGTCCGGTGCCACTGCGATCGCACAGCGCCCATCGGTGACGACTTGCTCCTCGTCTGCCCAGCGCACCGAATCGATCGCCAGCGGATACGCCTCGGGTAACGCCAGCGTCAGCCGCCCCACCGGCGCGATGGGCAGCTGCGCGATTTCCCCGGGGGCGACGCTGATCTCCCCTGCGCCGGTGAGCAGCGTCAGCTTGTGCGGCGAGATCGGCGCAGTCAGCGCCACCCGCGCGGCAAAGCGCGGCGGTGGGTTCTGCGCCAGCGCATATTCCACCTGATGGCCGCGATCCGTGTCCAGCCAGATGCGCGTCGCTTCGGTCTGCGTTGCGCCGTCCACCGTCGCAGTCCAGTCATACCCCGCCGGTGCGTCGCCGAGCTTCAATAGCAGCCGTCCGGTGTCCGGCATGCCCCATGCTTGCTCCGACCCGGCGGTCAGCGCGGTGGTTTCCAGCCTCCGCCACGCAATTCGCCCATGCTGCTCGCGAATCAGATGGATCGGTTGCGTTGGCGCGTCATGGCCCACTGCCATGGTTACACGCACCGACAATCGTGGCGCTTCCTCGGCGCGCGCGCTGTGTGCCAGTCCCAATAGAAGCATGGCCGCTGCCAGCATTGTCAGCATCCGCCGCATGCTTTCGCCTCCCTCGTCCGTTTGGCATCTCACTTATTCATACGTTTTTCGGACAAGGAATATGCGCGCTTGCGCGCCACGCGCGATGGGTGTATGATATTTTCATAAGCCGCTCGAACGACGGACGATTGAAGGAGGCTTCCCATGACCAAAAGACTGCTTTCCGTACTGCTCTGCTGTGCGATGCTGATGATGCTGACCGGCTGCGCGGGCGCGACCGACGCGGTTTCCTCGCCCACGCCCAAAGCCACCGCAACAGCCGCTGCCCATACTGTCCCGACCGCCAAACCCGCTGAGAACGCCGCGGGCATGCCTCTGGTGCCGGACTTTGAACTGCCGCGCCGTGGCGGCGAAATGACCAAGCTGTCCGATCAACTGGGCAAGCAAGTCGTGCTGTACTTCTGGGCCAGCTGGTGCGGCCCGTGCCAGGCCAGCATGCCGGAGAAGCAGGAGCTGTATAACCTGATTGCGGAGCGCAAGCTGCCCATCGAATTCATGGCCATCAACCAGACCGATGGTCAGCGCGAAACCCGCGCGACCTGTGACGCGTTCCTGGACGAAAATCAGTACACCTTCCCGGTGTATTACGACGAAACTGGCGTGGTCTCCGCGCAGTATGGTATCTCGGGCATCCCGACAGTGATCGTCGTTGATGAGCAGGGCTACCTCAAGGGCGGTGCGATCGGCGGCGTGGAACTGAAGGATCTGTATGCGCTGCTGGGAGTGACGCCGTAATGCTGACCGATTTTCTGGCTGCGCCGACGTTCACCTGGTCCATGCTGCTGTCGGTGTTTGCCGAGGGGGTCATGGCCTTCCTATCACCGTGCATCCTGCCGATGCTGCCGGTCTACGCGCTGTACCTAGCCGGAGACGACGCGACACAGAGCAAAAAGCAGCTGATCTTGAACACGCTGTGCTTCGTGCTCGGCTTCACGCTGGTGTTCATGGCGCTGGGCGCGACCGCCACCGCGCTGGGCAAGCTGCTCCAAGCGCATCTTGACTGGCTGATGCGCATCGGCGGCGTGGTGCTCATTTTGCTGGGGCTGCACTATATCGGTGTGCTGCGCATCGGGTTCTTAGATCGCGGCGGCCATCGCGGCGCACCCGCGCACCTCACGCCGACCAAGGCACTGGTGTTCGGCGCGACCTTCGCGATCACCTGGACGCCGTGCGTGGGTACCTTTTTGGGCGCAGCGCTGATGCAGGCCGGACAGAGCGCATCGCTGTGGCACGGGCTAGGCATGCTGCTGTGCTTCTCGCTGGGGCTGGGCGTGCCATTCTCGCTGGTCGCGATTTTTTACCATAAGCTGTCGGGCACGCTAGGGTTCATCAAGCGCCATTTGCGCGTGATCCAGATCGTATCCGGTGCGCTGCTGATCGCCATCGGGCTGATGATGGCGTTAGGCTGGTTCGGGTATTGGGGCGGATTGTTTGTGTAGCAAAAAAGAGCGTTCCGGCTGGAACGCTCTTTGCTTACCCCAGATTCTCCGCCACGGCCCGATCGATAACCCGCTTCTGTTCCTCGGACAGCGTCGCAAACGGCCTGCGGCACACCCCGACGTCCAGCCCCTGCGCCTGGAGCACGTACTTAATCGAAGGAAACAGGCCGCACGATACCAACGCTTGCATGATCGCGTTCGCGCGCGCTTGCAGCGCCTGTGCTGCGGCAATGTCCCGCTGCGCATACGCCTGCTCGATCTTCATAAACAGCGGCAGCGTGAAGTTAAACGTTGAGCCGATCGCACCGTCCGCGCCCAAAATACGCGCGCCAAGGTACACCTCGTCATACCCGCCGTAGAGCACCAGGTCGGGATTCATGTCCCGCATGCGCTCGAGCTGAGAGAGATTCAGCGAGGTCTGCTTGACGCCAGCGATGGTGCCGTCGGTCAGCATCGCGCGGATGTCCGGATGGTTGATGTCGATCTCTATGCCCGTATTTCCGGGGAAATTGTACAGGTACAGCGGCAAATCGACCGCCGCACGTATATCGCGGAAGTATCCGGCGATGCCCGCCATACCGAACCTATAGTAGAACGGCGGCGTACTGATGAGCGCGTGATGCCCCGCCGCTGCAGCGCTTTTCGCATAGGCGATCGCCTCGTCGGTGCCGATTGCCGCCACGCTGGCCATCAGCCTGGTCTCGCCGCGCAACTCCCCCGCCAGTTCAAAGGTGCGCACGCGCTCCTCGTGCGAGAGCAGCAGACACTCCGCCGAGCTGCCTCCTACCAAGAAGCCCTTCGCGCCCTGGCCGATCAGGCGGCGCATCAGCTGGGTAAACACATCCTCGTTGATTTGGTTGTCTGCGGTAAAGGGCGTGATCAGCGCCGGAAAAAACCCGCACATACTTGCGTCTTTCATGTTTCTCTCCTTCTCCATTCATTGACAAGTGTTCTCTTCTATATTATAGTACTCATACAAAAATTGCTAGGGGGAACGACATGAAACGTATCATCCTCGCGTGCCTGGTCCTCATGCTGACGCTTTCGTTGGGCGGACACGCCTTGCTGACGCCGGCCTCCGCCTCCGCAGAGCCGTCCGAGCCGACATATGCCTCGCTGGAGCAGGCGATCGCCGGATATCTGGATAGCCAGGACTACACCTACCATCACGATGAAGAGGAGCATTTTTTCTATTATAGCATGACCGCCACCATGTCGGACTTGCCCGACGGCTGCGATGTCTATATTTCCTACGATGAAGAAGGCTTTCTGGTTGAGTCCTATCTGCCGGTCAAGCCTGACCTGACCAACGCCAAGACCCTGGCCGCCATCCACGACTTCATGGCCCGCGCCAATTACGCGCTGAACCTGGGCAAGTTCCAGATGAACCACGAGGATGGCGAGATCAGCTACATGACCAGTGCGATGTATTTCGACCGCGTCCCCTCACAAAGAGAGCTGGAGTGGCTGGTCGATATCCCCGCGCTGATGATCGACAAGTATGGCGACGCAATGAAGCGCGTCATAGAGGATGGCGCTGACCCGGCGACAGAGTTCGAGGCCGCCGATCAGGCCGAGCAGCCCGAACCCGGCTTGCCCCTGCCCAAGGGTTTCGTGCTGCCCAAGACCTGATAAACGCAAGCAAAGAGCGCTCGATATGCATCGGGCGCTCTTTTTGTCTGTCGATTTCACCGCGTGTAAACTGGCAAGCTATAACCAGATGCTAGCAAGCGCAAGCGAGCATCGCGCTGGCGCCGCCAGAGGGTATATGTTGCCCGTTTCCTACTTATTGATGTCCACGTACTCGAACAGCACATGCCCCTGCACATTCTTGATCATGCCCGACACATACGGCTTGGCCAGGAAGTCATCGGCGATGCCATACATCGGGATGGCAGGCATCTGGTCGGCCAGGTATTTTTCGGCCTCGATCATCATCGCCTCGCGCTTGGCCGGATCGAGCTCCACCGCGCACTTGTCGATCATCTCGTCATAGACCGGGTCGTCCCAGCGGTTCTCATAGGCGTTCGAGCCAGTGCGGAAGATGAACAGGTTGGCCAGCGGATCGGCGTAGTTGGCGGTGAAGCCGTTCTTGTCCACGTCGAACTTGCCCGCGTCCAGCTCATCCCAGAACACGCCGGACTCCAGCGTGGTGATGGTGCTCTCGATGCCCAGCGTCTGCTTCCACATCGCCTGCATGGCCTGCGCCCAGTCCTTGTTGACCTGGCTGGCGGAGATCACCAGCTCGACCGGCGGGAACTTGCTCAGATCGGTGAAGCCCGCCTCGGCAAGCAGCGCCTTGGCCTTCTCCACGTCCATCGCGAACATATCGCCCGCCACCTCGCGATAGGCCTTGCTCGGGTCGGTGACAGAGCGCTGCGCCCACGGCACAAAGCCCATCGCCGGTTGATCCATGCTCTTCAAGATGCGATCCACGACCAACTGGCGGTCGATGACCATGCTCAGCGCCTGGCGCACGCGCTTGTCGGTAAAGGGCGCCTTCTCGCAGTTGAAGTCGCAGTACGTCAGGCCGACGCGCTGCATCACGTTGTATTCCGGCGTGTCCTTGTACTTGGCGATCGCTTCGGGGTTCAGGGTGTCAGCCACGTCGATTTCGCCGTTCTCATAGGCGACCAGCTCGGTCTCCATCGCCTCGATGATCACGATGTCGATCGCGTCCAGCTTCACCTGATCGGCGAACACATAGTTGGGGTTCTTCACGATGGACAGGCGCTCCTTGAGCTTGTATTCCTTCATCCTGAACGGGCCGCAGGACACATAGGTGGCCGGGTCCATCGTCCAGGGTTTGTCGGCGGTGGAGGCATCGACCACAGACTGCTTGACCGGCATGAAGCCGGTGCCCGCCAACAGCGTCATGAACCACGGGGTGGGCGCTTCCAGCGTCAGGATCAGCGTGGTGTCGTCGGGCGCGGAAATGCCCACTTCCTCGACTGCCACTTCGCCCGCATTGTACGCCTTGGCGTTCTTGATGTTGAACAGGTCCTTGGCCGCCTTGGAGGCCAGGTCCTTGTTCAGCGTGTGCTTATAGGTGTAGTCAAAGTCCTTGGCGGTCAGCGGCGAGCCGTCCGACCACTTCAGATCCTTGCGCAGCGTGAAGGTGTAGGTCAGGCCGTCCTCGGAGACCTGCACGCCTTCGGCCAGGCAGGGCTCCATCGTGACGCCATCGGCGGCCACGCGGTACAGACCGGAGAACATCTGCTTGATGGCATACGACGCATAGGAATACGAGTTCATCGTCGGATCCAGAGTCTGCGGATCCTGCGGCAGCGGATAGATCAGTTTCTTCTCGCCTTCCGCCAGCACGCCGGTCATCGAGAACATGCCCAGCGCCATCACCAGCGCCAGCACCAGAGCCAGGGTCTTTTTCATATCGATCCCCTCCAACTTTTTATGCGTTCCAGCAGCCCACGGAATGAAAGTTCACACCCCGCAAGCTGCAAAAGTTGCCTTGATGATAGCAGAAAACCCCGGCAAAGTCAAACCACTTTGCGCCCAAAACTCCCCGATGATCCAAATTCGACAAAACGCCTTGCACAATGCACGCTGCGCTGGTATGATAATAGAACCTGTCCAAAAGACCCGGGGAGGCATGCCCATGGCCAAGTATATAGTCAAGCGGCTCATCGCCGGTCTGGTTACGATTTTCGTGCTGGTCACCATCACGTTTTTTTTGATGCACGCCATTCCCGGCAGCCCCTTCAATTCGGAAGACTTAAAGCAACTGCCCCGCGCCGCCATCGACATGCTCAACGCCCGCTATGGGCTGGATCAGCCGGTGTGGAAGCAATATCTGATGTACCTGAACGACCTGATCCACGGCAACTTCGGCACGTCGTTCGTGCGCACCGACGTGACGGTGAATATGCTCATCGGCACCGGCTTTCCAGTGTCGGCCAAGGTAGGCGCGCTGGCCATCCTCGCATCGCTGGGCATCGGCATCCCGCTGGGCGTAGTCTCGGCGGTAAAGCGCCGCAAGTGGCCGGACTATGCCGCCATGACCTTCGCGACGATCGGCATCTCCGCCCCGGCGTTCGTGATCTCCGTGCTGCTTCTCTTTCTATTTTCTATGACGCTCAAATGGTTGCCTTCGTTCGGCCTGACGAGCTGGAAGCACTACATCCTGCCGGTGGCCTGCCTGGCGTTTCACCCCATCGCGTACATTGCGCGCCAGGTGCGCTCGTCGATGCTGGACGCGCTCCAGCAGGACTACCTGCGCACCGCCCGTGCCAAGGGCGTGCCCGAGTGGCAGGTGATCTGGAAGCACGCGCTAAAGAACTCCATCCTGCCGGTGGTGACCTACCTCGGCCCGCTGGTGGCGGCGCTCTTAACCGGCAGCTTCATCGTCGAGCGACTGTTCGCGGTGCCGGGCATCGGGCGCGACTTTGTCTCTAGCGTCGGCAATCGCGACTATACGCTGATCATGGGCATGACCGCGTTCTTCGGCATTTTTGTCATCACCTGCAACACCATCGTGGATGTGTGCTATGCGCTGATCGATCCGCGCGTAAAGATTACAGAATAAGGAGGTAGGGCGATGATCCTCGACGAGCAAACATACCAAGCCCTGCCGCCGGAGCTGTTTACGCCGCTGGACGACAGCAAGCGGGAGAACGAAACCATCGCGCGGCCCTCGACCACCTACTGGCAGGACGTGTGGTACCGCTTTCGCCGCGACCCGATGGCGATGATCGGACTGATCGTCCTCCTCATCATCACGATCGCCGCGATCTTGGGCCCCATGCTGTCGCCCTACGCCTACGACCAAACCGATTTTTTCAATGGCGACATGTGTCCTTCCGCCCAGCACTGGTTTGGCACCGACAAGCTGGGCCGCGACATCTTCGTGCGCGTGCTCTATGGCGCGCGCATCAGCCTGACCGTCGGCTTTGTGGCTGCGGTCATCAATTTGATCATCGGCGTGCTCTATGGCGGTCTGTCCGGCTACATCGGCCGTCGGCTCGACATGGTGCTCATGCGCATCGTCGATATTCTCATTGGCCTGCCCTCGCTGCTGTACATCATCCTCATCATGATGGTGCTGGGCTCGACCATCCAGTCCATCGTGCTGGCGCTGTGCATCACCTCGTGGATCGGCACGGCGCGCGTGGTGCGCAGCCAAGTCATGACGCTCAAATCCTCGGAATACGCGCTGGCCGCGCGGCTGGCCGGGGTCAGCAATTTTGATATCCTGCTGCGGCACCTCATCCCCAACTGCATGGGCCCGATCATCGTGTCCACCGCGTTTCTCATCCCCTCGGCGATCTTTTCCGAGGCATTTTTGGCGTTCCTGGGCATCGGCATCCAGGTGCCGATGGCCAGCTGGGGTACGCTTGCCAACGAGGCCATCCCCACGCTGTCCAGCCGCCCCTATCAGATGCTCTTTCCGGTGCTGGCAATCTGCCTGACCATGTTTGCGCTCAATTTCATCGGCGACGGCCTGCGCGACGCGCTGGACCCGCGCCTCAAAAAGTAGGCGGCGCAAATGAAGAGAATAGAGCGCAATAGATTGCGATGAATTTTTGCTCCTCGCTAAGTCGAAGGATGGAGGCGTAGCCGGAAGCTACGCTGACAGGATGAGACAACGCGAGGGGCAGAAAGGCACGCAAGCTATGCGCTATAGCTTGATGAATTTGCGCTAGGAGGCGTTTTCGCTGAACATCCTCGATATCGACAATCTCACCACCAGTTTCGACATCCCCGCAGGACAGGTTCAGGCCGTGCGGGGCGTTTCGCTGCACGTCGAGGAGGGCGAGACCATCGGCATCGTCGGCGAGTCCGGCTCGGGCAAGAGCGTGATGATGCTCAGTGTGCTCGGCCTGCTGCCCGACAACGCCAACGTGTCCTTCGACCGGCTGGCATTCGCCGAGCAGGACATCGGCCACCTGTCTCCGATGGACAAGCGCCACCTGTTGGGCAGCCAGATCGGCATGGTGTTCCAGGATCCGATGACCTCGCTCAACCCGCTGTTCACCATCGGCAACCAGCTGATGGAGCCGCTGAAAATCCACCAGAAGATGAACAAGCAGCAGGCCAAAGAGCGGGCGCTAGAGCTGCTGCGCCTGGTCGAGATGCCCAGCCCCGAGAGCCGCCTGAAGCAATACCCGCACGAGTTCTCCGGCGGCATGCGCCAGCGTGTGATGATCGCCATCGCCTTGGCCTGCGACCCAAAGCTGATCATCGCCGACGAGCCGACCACCGCGCTGGATGTCACCATCCAGGCACAGATTCTCGATTTGTTGCGCAATTTACAAAAGAAACTCGGCACCTCCACCATCCTCATCACGCACGATCTGGGCGTGATCGCCAGCATGTGCAGCCGCGTGGTGGTGCTCTACGGCGGCACGGTGTGCGAGCAGGGCACCGTGCGTGAGATCTTCTACGAATCGCGCCACCCCTACACCTGGGGCCTACTGCGCTCGATCCCCAAGCCAGAGGTCACCGGCAAGCAGCCGCTGATCCCCATCCCCGGCTCGCCGCCGGATATGCTTGCGCCGCCGGAGGGCTGCCCCTTCGCGCCGCGCTGCCCGCACGCCATGCCGGTGTGCCTCATCTATGCCGCGCCCAAGACCGAGCTGTCGGAAACGCACAGCGCGTTCTGCCACCTGCTGCATCCCCACGCGGTGCAGCCGAAAGGAGGCGCGTGACATGGCCGATACGCAGCGTCCTTTAGTAGAAGCGATTCACTTAAAGAAGTATTTTCCGGTGGATCAGCCGTTCTTTGGCAAGCCCAAGCATATGCTCAAAGCGGTGGACGATTTCAGCCTGTCCATCGCGCGCGGCGAGACCTTTGGCCTCGTCGGCGAATCGGGCTGCGGCAAAACCACCGTGGGCCGCACGCTGGTGCGCCTGTATGCGCCCACCGACGGGCAGGTGCTCTACGACGGCCAGGACATCACGTGCCTGACCGATGCCGAGCTGCTGCCGTTTCGCCGCAAAGCGCAGATGATCTTCCAGGATCCCTATGCGTCGCTGGATCCGCGCATGACGGTGGGCACCATCGTGTCCGAACCGCTCAGGGCACAAAACTTGTACCCCGGCAAGCAGCGCGAC
>JAVBUY010000199.1:0-15143 GCA_031554855.1 Eubacteriales bacterium | reverse complement strand
ATCAAGTTCTGGTCATACGCCAGCACCGTCGATCCGTCCGGCCGCAGCTTGGCCAGGTCACTGCGCGTCCAGTCGAAGATCGGCATGAAGTTATAGCAGATCATGTGGATGTCTTCCTGGCCGAGCTTCTCAATGGTGCGGATATAGCGCTCAATGTATTGGTCGCGATCCGGCGTACCCACCTTGATGGCGTCGTGAATGTTGACGCTCTCGATGCCCAGGATGGCAAGACCAGCGTCAGCCGCTTGTTGCTTGATCTCACGGATGCGCTCCAACTGCCATTCCTCGCCGGGCTGCGTATCATACAATGTAGTGATCACGCCCTCCACCCCGGGAATTTGGCGGATCTGCCACAGCTTGACGGAATCAAAGGGTTCACCAAACCAGCGCAACGTCATCTTCATGCTTGCGTCCTCTTTCTCTGGTTACAAATAACCGATTAATAGAGCAGATTGGGCACCCACATGATGACGCCCGGGATAAACACCATGATCAGCACCAGCGCAATGACCGCGGCATAGAACGGCATGGTCTCTTTAAAATACTCCTCGATCGGACAATCGAGAATATCGCACACTGTGTAGAGCGCCGTGCCAACCGGTGGCGTCATGCAGCCCATGGTGACGATGGTCATCATGCACACGCCGAAGTGCACCGGGTCAACGCCCATCTTGGTGAGGACCGGCAGGAACAGCGGCGTGAGCAGCATGACGTTGACGTTGCTGTCGATGAACATACCCAGCACCACTAGCAGCAGCAGGATGATAATCATCAGGATGATCGGGTTGTTGGTCAGGCCGAAGAGGAATCCGGCCAGCAGATTCGGTGCCTGCTCGACAGTCAGCGCGTAGCCGAAGATGCCCGACAGTGCGATGATCAGGATGATACCGCCGTTGTCGATGAACGAATCCTTAAGCGCGGCGATGAAGTTTTTGAGCGTCAGCTCTTTATAAACCACAGCGCCGACAAAGATCGAATATACCACCGCGAACGCGCCAGCCTCAGTCGGCGTGAACAGGCCGAAGCGAATGCCGATGATCAGGATGAGCGGAAAGATCAGCGCCCAGACCGACTTCTTCAGCTCGGTCCAGATCTCGCCCCAAGAGGGCGGCTGCGCATCGGGCTCTGGCAGGTCAAAGCCGCGCTTCTTGGATGTAACATGCACGGTGAACATCAGCACGGCCATCATCATCAGGCCTGGGATAATGCCCGCGGCGAACAGCTTGCCGATCGACACGCCGCCGATGAATCCATACAGGATCAGGCCCAGCGACGGGGGGATCGTGGCGGTAATCAGCGAGGTCAAGCAGATGACGCCGCCAGCGTATCCCTTGGTGTAGCCGCGCTTGATCATCTCAGGCCCTAAGATGCGCGCCTCCATGGAGGCATCAGCCACCGCCGAGCCGGACACGCCGCCCATCAGCGTGGACAGCAGCACCGACACCTGCGCCACGCCGCCGACCATGCGGCGGGTAATCAGGCGCGAAAAGTTGATCAGGTTGCGCGTGATGCCGGTGCGGTTCATCAGGTTGCCCGCAAAGATGAAGAACGGCACCGCGAGGAACGCGATGGACTGCGTCTGCGCGACGACTCGCTGCGTGGCGACTTCCATGGGAAACGTTCCGCCGGACAGGAACCATGCCAAGCCCGACAAGCCGATGACAAAGGCGATCGGCGTATTGAGCAGCAGCAGGACAAAAAATACAACCACCAATGCAATCATGTGCTGATCCCCCTTATCTGTTCTTTTCGCCCTTGGCCGACGGCTTGACGTCGTCGATCTCTACCTTGATATCCGAACCGGTGTCCGCGTCGATTCCAGAGAATTCCTCGCCCACGGCATCGGGGTTATCCTTCTTTACGTTGTAGCTGTCGTCCGAAAAGTGCATCATGATTTTGCCGATCTTGACCAGGCAGGTCAGAATCATCATCACGCTGCACACCGGCAGACTCATCGTCACAAAGCCGTAGGAAATCGGCAGCGTGTTATACGTACGCGACCAGTTCTTGATCGCCAGCGATCGCCCATTGATAAAGAAGACGGCCAGTGCGGCAATCATAATGACATATACGACGATTTGCAGCACTTTCTGCACCTTGGGCGGGAACTTCTTCACCAAGATGTCCATACCGACCAGGCGGGAATAGCGCAGCGCCACATCGGCGCCCATGAAGGCGACCCAGCTAAACAATAGCAAGCAAACGTCGTCAGCAATAATAATCGGACGATTGAACACGCGCAGCACCGCGTTGGTGAATGTCAGCACCACGATGGTCAAAAACCCCAGCCCGACGATGACTTCCTCCAGGCGGCAATACCACTTGTAGATTGTCTTGATCATAGTGTGTCCCCCCTAGCCTGCTACAGAACGGCAGGCGATCTGGTAATCCATATAGGGCAACTTGAAAATGCGCGGTAGCACATCCCGTGACGTGCTACCGCGAAAAAGGCTCAACAAGAGACTAGAAGTTTACAGGCCCAGCTGCTTGTACAGCTCGGTGCGCAGCGCCTCGAAATCGGTGCCGCCGGTGGTCGCCGGATCAGCATACAGGTGCGCGGTCGCAGCCTTGAAGGCCTCGCGGTCGGGCTCGGTGACGGTGACGCCCGCGGCGACCATCTCGTCCATGTACTTCTTTTCATACTCGATCACGATGGCCTGGTTGTCCTTGTAGGTGGCAACGCAGGTCTCGGACAGCTGCTTCTGCTGGTCGGCGGACAGGGTATCCACCCACGCGGTGCCGGTCACCATCGAGCAGGTCAGCAGGAAGTGATGCGAGGTGCTGATGTTCTTGCACACTTCATAGAACTTCGCGGAGTAAATCGTGGGAACCTGCCACTCGCCGCCGTCGATCACCTTGGTGGTGATGGCGTTGTAGGCTTCGCTCTGTGCCATCGGCGTGGCGATCGCGCCCATTGCATTGACCGAGTTGATGGCGATCGGGTTGCCCATGGTGCGGATCTTCAGGCCGCTGAGGTCTTCGGGCTTGGAGATCGGCTTGTTGGTCACCCAGTTGCGCCAGCCGGTCAGGCCGTTGTTGGTCAGCAGGACCAGGCCCTTCGCGCGCAGCTCTTCACACCAGCTCTTGTACAGGTCGGTTTCCATCAGGTTGTCCAGCTGGGAGTAGTCGTCCAGCAGGTACGGCATCATCAAGATGCCGATGCCCGGCGCATACGCCGCCAAACGAGAAGGATCGCTGGCCGCGATGACGGCGACGCCGCTCATGGCCTGCTCGGTCACGTCATCGGTGTTGCCCATTTCTGAGGACACCATCGCAACGGCCTTCCAGCCGCCCAGCTCGTTCAGACGCTTGGCAAACTCTTCGTGGCCCATGCTCTGGGTGTCGCCGACGCCGTTGGTGCCGCAGATCGTGACCGCGGTGTCCGCAGCCAGCGCCATCGGGGCCACGCTCAGTACGAGCGCAACGGCCAGCAGCAGGGAAAGGATCTTCTTGCTCATGTTGTGGTTCCTCCCTAGATTTTGTTTATTTTAATCGCTTACGCGCGATTAACGCAAAGGATTCCCTTGCGCGATGCTCTGTCAACATACTACCATACCAGTCAGGGACTGTCAATATTCACACAACACATCGAGACAAAATTTACGCTTCTTCTTGCAAAAAATAGTCCGGATACTGCGCCGACAGCGCGTCGATCTCCGAGGTCAGTCGGCGCACGTGTTTGCGCAGCACAGCCTGTGCCTGCAACAGGTCCCGATCCAGCACGCTCTCCAGTAAACCCTCGTGCTGCTGCAGATTGAGCAACTGCATCTCCTCGCCTGAGTTCGTCGATAGCTGGCGCAGGCGCGAATAATCAAAACAATTTCGGCGAATGACCTGATAGCACAGCAGCGTATCAGTCGCCGTAAAAAACACCTTGTGAAACGCGTCGTCGTGCTGATTGAATGCGACACTGTCATGCTGTGCGATGGCCTGGCGCTGCTTGGCGAGATTGTCGCGCAATTCATCGATCACCGGCTGTGTCTGATAGAGGATGAATTTCTCGATGACCGCTTGCTCCAGTGATTCGCGCAGGAACCGCTCCTGCTTGGCGCGCGCGATGCTGATCTTCGAAACGATGGTGCCCTTCTGCGGCACGACGATCACCATATGCTCGCGCGACAGGCGAATGAATGCCTCGCGCACCGGCGTACGGCTGACGCCCAGGCGCGTGGCGATTTCCTGTTCGCTCATGGCGGTGCCGGGCGGCAACTCCAATGAAATGATGCTATCTCCCAGCGAGTGATATACTTGCGAGGACACGGTATGCGCATTGCCTGACACTGTGCGCAGCGTGCTCAACCCTACGATTTTCGTGGCCATATCGATGTTCCCCCACTATTCCTGGTCACTCAGCGCGCGAACCGCGGACAGCAGCGTCTGCGCCGCCGCCTCGGCGGTAACGAAATTGGTGTGTTCGTCTATAGTGACAGCATACAGTCCCTCGGTTGCCGGTGTCAACAGGATTTCTTCAATGCTCCCATTGTGCAAGCGCAGTGTCAGTGTCAGTGCCGGTGCGGATAAAGCAAAATCCTCTGTTACTTCGCCAGTCGGCGGCAGTGCGTTGAGCGCCGTGAAGAACGCGCGTAGCCGCTCCATCGCGATCGCGCGTCCCGCGATCGTGCCGGTCAGCCCCTCTCCCGATCCGGACAGATCCAGCGTGCGGGCCGATCCATCGACCAACAGATCGACGCTGCGCACATCGCCCGCGCCAAGCGAGACAACCGCGCCGCCCAGCAGCACCGTGTAGTCTTGCATCAGTGCGTCCATTACCTGCGCATCGACGGCGGCGACATTGCGCGATAGCGGATCAGCCATCAGCCATCCGTGCTCGGGGTGCTGCACAAACAGCGCCTCATACGGCTTGCCCCGCCAGGTCATCGTCAGCTTCAGGTCATACTCGTCGAACCCATAGGCGGACAGATCGGCCTGTGGCTGGATCATGCGGTCGGCATACAGCGCGGCGATGTAGTCCAGCAGATGACTCTGCACCGATAGCGGCGATAGACGGTGCGCGATCGGCGCGGCCAACGCGAATGCACCATCGGTCTGTGCGACGGTGTAGCCGCGCTGCTTGCCCGCAAAGTCGAAGGTGACGCGCTCGATGCCCGCGTAGTCCTCGCGCGAGACCACCGGCAACACCGAGTGACTCAAAAAGTCGCTCTCTTGGCGCAAAAATAGCTCCGCTACCGCGTAGGAGACCAGGTACACCGCTTGCTCTTCCTCCGAAAACAAGTACGCGCCGTTGCCTTCCAGCGGATCGCGCATCAGCACGCGTAGCACTTGCTGACTGCCGTTGGTCAGATGCAGCGTGATCGTGGCCTGCGGAGCGTCCGCCCCGTATTGCGCCCAGGTGGACGCGTCAGTGTTCTTGCGCGTGCCGGTCAGGTGCCCGGCGGCGTAGAGTAGCGCCATCAACTGCGTGTCGTCGTAGGCGCCCGGGGTTTTGGTGATCGCCTCTACCCCATCCGGCGTCTGTAGCACAGCAAAGCGCGTGTGCGCATTCTCCACGGCGACCGCGGATAGTTGCGTGACCGGAATATCCGTGATGGTATGCACAGCCGTGTCCTCAGCGGCTTGCGGCGTCTCCGGCGCGCCCATAAGTAGCAACCAAGCCAGCGCGGCCAGCAGCGCCAGCCAGAGCGCCAACAACGCCCACAGCGCATTTCGAAGCTTCTTCATAGGCGCTTCCTCCGCAGTTTGACCAGCACGCCCATGCCCAGGATGATCAGCGGCACAACACCGACCGACAGCACGCCGGCCAGCAATATCTGCTGCTGCGTGATGGCCAGCTGCGCGGTGGTCATGGTCTTGGGCGGAATGCTGAGCATCGTGGTGTCCTGCCACAGATAGCCCAGCATCTTGGTCAGAAACATGCGGTTGGCATAGCTGGTGGTACCCATCAAGTCATCTGCGTAGAGCATGCGCGACCCCGCCGCGAAGAGTTGCGCCTTGCCGCCTGGCACCGACTGCTCGGCGATCGCGGCCAGCACGAACGGGCCTTTGTCGTCCTGCGCCGCCCTTGCGGTCGATTGGTAGCGCAGATCGCGCTTGGCATACGCGTCCGGCGTGGAATAGAGCAACGCTGAAGCACGTATGCCCTGCGCCGCGCGGTCGACCAGCGCCAGCGGCATAGCCGAGGGCATCACCACATAGGCCGCGTGTTCCGCGAAGTAGGCGTTGGCCTCGTGCGAGGCGTACATCGCGATGATGTTCAGCGGGTTATTGGCGGCAAACGCCTTTTCCTCGAGTACGACGCCGGGCTGCGTGGCGATACCCCGCGCGGCAAGGAGCGCCTCCAGATTGGTCAGGCCGGACACACCTGGCTCCAGAAACACCATGACTTTGCCGCCCTGCGCCATGTACGCAGCCAGCGCATCGATTTCGCCGGGCGCGAAGTCCTGCGTCGGCGCGGCGATGACCACGACTTGTTGCGCGATGTCTGCGCCCACTTGCAGCGACAGGTTGCCCAGCGTAAAGTTGTTATCCTCAAACACCTTTTTCAGCGCAGTGGTGGGGCGCTCGTTGTGCCCCACGGTGAACGCCGCCGCCGGCATCTGTGTGCTGTTCACATAGAGCAGCGCGGCGCATAGCTGCTGCTCCAGGTCGATGCCGACGAGGCGTTCGCCGTCGTACAGCAACAGGCTCTCGTAAGACACCGCCTTTGCGCGCTGAGCTCCCTCGACCAGCAAGTCGCCCTGCTTCAGCGCCATGCCGCGCTCCTGGTAGTGATTGATCAGCATCGGGTTAGCATATGGATCGGTAAAGCGTACCGTCAGATGCGGCGCCATTTTTTGCGCGCGGCCGAGCAACTCGCGCAGCACCGCCGGATACTCCGCCTCGGTGCTGAGCACCTGTACCTCTGTGGGCGACGCCAGCGCCAACAGGACTTCCTGCGTCAGCGGCGACAGCGCGTACAGCCGCTGGCCAGTCCAGTCCAACGACAGATTCCACCGGCGAGACGCCAGAATCACGCATGCATTCAACGTGGCGAACACCAGCACCGCAAGCAGCAGCAGCGCCACACATTGTCTGCGAATCAACGTTCGTTTGCTCATCATGATATCCCTCACGCCATACGTCGCTGCTCCAGTGCGAAACCGCACAGGAACAGAAACAGCGCCGCAATGCTGGCAAAGTACAGCGCCTCGCCGAAGTCCAAAATGCCGTAGGAAAACGCCGTCATATGCGACGGGACCGCTGCGAAATGGGCCAGACTGCCCACCACCGTGCCATCATAGGAAGGCGCGACGCCGCCCAATACCAGCATGAGCGATAATACCGCATAGGTCAGCACCGCCGACACGAACGGATTGTCGGACAGCACCGACACGAACAACCCGATGGCCAGCAGCGCGGCGGCGAGCAGCAACAGCCCGAGGTAATTGCCCAGTGTCTCCAGCAGGGCGAAAGAACCGAACGCCGCTAAAATCGCCGGAAACACCGCCGTCAGCGCCAATGCCAGCGTGAACACCGCCCACGCCGCCAGGAACTTCCCACCGATCACCTGCACCGACGAAACAGGCGCAGTCATCAGCAATTCATCGGTGCGCTGCTTGCGCTCCTCGCTATATAGGCGCATGGTCAGCATGGGGATCAGGAACACCACCACGTTGATCATTGCGCCAAACAGCGCCTTGATGTCGCCGTGCTGCGGCACGAGATTGACCAGCACGAACAGCGCGCCAGTCATCGCGGCAAACATCGCCAGAAACACGTAACCAGTCATCGTATGGAAGGTTTGTTGCCACTCTTTGCGAAAAATGCCCGCCACACTACTCACCCGCCTTTTCTGCGGCCGACGCGCGCGTCGTCAGGTCGATGAACACATCTTCCAACGAAGGCGCATGCTCGGCCATTTCCACGATGGACAGGCAATCGCGATGGCTCGCCACGGCGGCGAACACCCGCTCGGCCAGACCGTCGCGCAGCGCCAGCGAAAAACGGGTATGGTCGCGGCTTTTCTCTACGCCTGTTATGCTCTCCTCGCCAATCGCACCGCGCAGCGTTTCGACGGCCAGCGCGGCATCCCCGCGCACGGTCACATGGAGCCACGCCGGTCCGCCCTGCCGCGCGCGAATCTGCTCCGGCGCGCCATCGGCCACCAATGCACCGTGATGCAGCACCAGAATGCGCGAGCAAATGGTCGCGATCTCCGATAGGATGTGTGAGGAGATCAGCACCGCCATGCTGCCAGACAGTCCTACGATCAGCTCGCGCAGGTCGATCATCTGTTGCGGGTCCAGTCCGACGGTCGGTTCATCCAGAATGAGCAGTTTCGGTTCGCCGATCAGCGCCTGCGCAAAGCCCACGCGCTGGCGATAGCCCTTCGACAGCGTGCCGATCACGCGGCGGGATACCTGCGCGATGCGCAGCGCCTCGCAGACACGTGCGCACTCATCAGCCATCTTCCCCTTTGCGACGCCCTTGAGCGCGCAGGCAAAGCGCAGTTGCTCCGTGACGGTCATATCCATATACAGCGGCGGAATCTCCGGCAAATAGCCAATGTGCCGCTTGGCCTCGGTCGGGTGCTCCAGCAAATCGAGTCCGAGCATACGCACGGTACCCTCGGTGGGCGACAGGCTGCCCGAGAGCATGCGCATCGTGGTCGATTTGCCCGCACCGTTTTGCCCCAACAAACCGACGATCTCATGCTCGCCGATAGAAAATGTCAGGTCACGCACCGAGCGAATCGCCCCATATTGCTTAGATAAGTGCATTACATCGAGCATCGGAATGTCCCTCGCGTTCATCCCCGCATATTGACTGCATGGTTCTATACTAGTATACTACACGGCAGAAGCGAGCGCAACCGACGATGTTGCAGGAGGTTTTCCTATGGAACTACGCCCTTATCTGGATGACCTGGAGCGACGCATTCAGCCCGCCGAGGAGGACCGGCTGGCCGCCGAATGGCTGACCTATGCGGACGGTCGCTGCCCCACGCCGTTTTTTTCGCCCAGCCGAGCGGTATCGCCCACTGCCATTGAATGGCCGGTGATGTACATCAATTACGCGTTCGAATCCATCGACCGCATGATATACCAGCAGCTGCGCCAAGTATCGGGCGAGCTCCTTGGCGGCCATGGCAATCTGCTGAATGTGCGCGCCAACTATGGCACCGGCATCATTCCCTCCATGTTTGGCGCGGAGCTGTTCTGCCTGGCGACCGAGCTGGACACACTGCCCTGCACGCGTCCACTGCCCGATGGCGAGGCGGGCATCCGCGCGCTGCTAGAGAAACACGATACCGACTATGCGCGCGGTCTGGCGTGCAAAGTGTTCGATTTCGCGGCGCAATATGCCGAGGCGATCCGGGATTACCCCCTGATCCGTCGGTATGTGCATGCGTACAATCCGGACTTACAAGGGCCTTTCCCGCTGATCGACGCGCTATGGGGCGGCGACATCTATGTCGCCCTGTATGACGATGAGGATCTAATCCACGAAGCAATGGACTACATGACCGAGGTGTATTTGGGCTTCATCGCGCGCTGGCAATCCCTGTTCCCTACCTACGACGCTGCGCACAGTGTCGAGTGGGGCTTGCTCCACCGAGGCAAGGTGATCATCCGCAACGACGCCGCGATGAACATTTCCGGCGACATGTACCGGCAGTTTGTCGCGCCGTATGATCAACGCATCCTGGACGCGCTTGGCGGCGGCATCCATTTCTGCGGGCGCGGCGACCACTATATCCAGTCCATCGGCGAGATGCGCAACATCTCCTGCATCAATCTGTCGCAGCCCGAGTGCAACGAGATGGAGATCATCTACCGGCACACCGTCGATCGCGGCATCGGCATCATTGGCCTGCCCGCTGAGGAAACGCTGCGCGCCACGCAGGCGGGCCGCCCGCTAAAGGGATTGGTGCATTCCGGCGCGTCGCTGGCCGCGTGGAAGGATGCAGCGCCGGTGCGCGGATAAGCGTTGATGCGCAAAGGACAGGCCATTGCGTCTGTCCTTTTTATGTTTGCATAAATCGGAAAAAAGAAGTAAACTAACCGACAGAATCATCTAAATCCAGTCGGAAAGGAATCGCGCATGAACTTTTTGAAATCCAGAAAACTAACGACCGCGCTATTCATATGCTATCTCTGCGTGCTGGTCGGGCTGATCCTGTTCAAAACCAGGCTGTCCTTTCGGTTTCTGTTCTATATGTTCAACTTCGAAGATCCGAATGTCACCCGCAGTATCAACCTCGTCCCCTTGGGCGGTATGCTGTGGCTCAATGGAAAGCCCGCGTACAACGAAATCCTGCTCAACGTCTGGGTGTTTGTGCCGTTCGGCGCTTTTCTGTGCATGCTTAGCCGCAGGCCGTCCTTTGTTCGGGCATGTCTGATCATCCTGCTAAGCAGCGTGTGCCTGGAGGCGGCACAGTATGTATTCTATCTGGGCGCCAGCGACATCACTGATGTGATCGCCAACACGCTGGGCGGGCTGATCGGCGTCGGATTGTTCTTCCTGCTGCGCGCGATCTTCCGGCAAAAGGTCTATCCGATCATCAACACCATCGCCCTATTTTTCGCGATCGGGTTTCTCTTGCTGCTGACGCAAGTACACCCAATGTGATTGCGCGATCGGACACAAGAAAAGAGCAAGCACGGTTTCATCCGTGCTTGCTTTTTCATAAGAAGCTTTAGGCAAAGTGCTGCGCGATCTTCTCGTACGTCGGCACGGGCACACCGGCGCGCTCGGCCAGCGCGGTCACATCGAAGATCAACAGTTGCTTTTCGCAGGGCTTCTTCGCCAGAATATCCTTGTGCATCGACGAGGTGACGCCCGCGCCCAGCGCATCCAGCCACTTCAGTGCATCCTCCTCGGAGGTCAGGCTGATCGGGATATCCATCGCCTTGGCCACCGCCACGGTCTCGCGCACCAGCGCCTGATAGAGATCGCGCGGCTCGCCGGGCTTCTGGATCTCCCCGGCGTTCACATCAAAGTAGCTGTCCACTGCGGCAAACCCGGAAATGCAAATGAACTTCTGATAGACCTTGGCCGCGACATCGGCTGCGACAATGCCCTCGATCTTGCTCTCGTTCAGATCCGCTGCGATAGCATGGAGCAGCGCCGCGTCAATCGGCGTATCCGCCCGCTCGCCGAAGATGACGCGCAGCAGCGCCATGCCCTGCGTAATCTGCCCCGGCGCGGAGACAAACGCGCTGGCGTAAATACAGCCCTCGGCCACCAGCACCCCGCTGGGCAGCGCCTCGCGCAGCATGCTGCTGGCCTGCAATCCATTGAGGATCGGGATAACCACCGTGCCCGCGTGGCTCGCGGCGGCGATGCGCGCGTATACGTCGTCCAGCGAGTAGCCCTTGACGCAGACGAACACCACGTCGGCTTGGGGCAGCGTATCGTCCGGCCCATAGGCCGCGACCTTTGGGATGTGGATGTCGCCATGCTGCACGGTGTGCAGCAGCAGGCCATCCTTGCGCATCGCCTCTAGGTGTGCGCCACGCGCGTAAAACGCCACGTCCTTGCCAGCATGCGCCAGGAATCCGCCCAGGATGCCGCCCATGCCACCGGTGCCCATGATCAAGTATTTCATACACATGCTCCTTTAGTTCTGTAGATACTAAGCAAGATCCCGTGCAAACGCGGGATCTTGCCTAGATGATCATTCAGTTTTTGTCTTTGCCTTGCTATCGCCGCGCTCCGCGGAGGGCATCTGACAGTAGTGCGGGCATCCGCCGCACATGCTGCCAGGGCAATGATGACCTTTCTTTTTCAGATCATTCACCACATACACCGCCACCCCACAAACCGTGGCAATCGCGCCCAAGATCAACCATTCCCACCAGCGCATGATGCTTCCCTACCTTTGTTAGGCCGAGAAATCTTCGGACTGGCTGGTCATGGTCTTAGCAGACTTGTTGAACACGGTCTTGAACAGGAACAGTCCCAGGCATCCCAGCGCGAACACGATGCCAACCGGATAAGCGATCGCGGTGGACAGCTTGAAGCCCTCGGGCGCCATCAGGATGTAGGTGCAGCTCACCGCCGACATGAAGGTCGCCGGGATGGTGGCGATCCAATGGAACTTCTGATACTTGAACAGGTACATCGCACCGGCCCACAGCGCGATCATCGCGAGGGTCTGGTTGCTCCAGGAGAAGTAACGCCAGATGATGTTGAAGTCGATCTGCGACAGCGCTGCGCCCACGAGCAACAACGGCAGCGTCAGATACAGACGGGGCATGCTCTTCTTCTGGTCGATTTTGAACCAATCCGCGATGGTCAGGCGGGCGCTGCGGAACGCGGTGTCGCCCGAGGTGATCGGGCACGCGATGACACCGATCATGGCCAGCACGGCGCCGATCGGTCCGAGCAGCTTGTGGGTGATTTCGTACACGACCGCGGGCTGGCCGCCGGTCAGCGCCTGCGCCAGGCCGCCGGTGCCGTTGTAGAACGCCACGCCAGCAGAGGCCCAGATCAGCGCGATCACGCCCTCGGCGATCATCGCGCCGTAGAAGATCTTGCGGCCGTTCTTCTCATGCGCGATGCAGCGCGCCATCATCGGCGACTGGGTCGCATGGAAGCCGGAAATCGCGCCGCACGCAACCGTGATGAACATCAGCGGCCAAATCGGCGATCCCTTCGGATGCAGGTTGGCCAGCGTCAGTTCGGGCATCTGATAGCCACCGAACACAATGCCGCCGCCCACGCCGAGCGCCATGATGATCAGGCAAATGCCGAAGATCGGGTAGATCTTGCCGATGAGCTTGTCGATCGGCAGCAGGGTGGCCAGGAAGTAGTACACCAGCACGACAACCAGCCAGAAGGTCTTGTCCAACACCGCCGGGGTCAGCATCGCCAACAGGTTGGCGGGGCCGGTGGCGAACACGGTGCCAACCAGGATCAGCAGCACGACCGAGAACACGCGCATGACTTGCTTCATGCCGTTGCCCAGGTAGGTGCCGGTGATTTCCGCGATGCTCGCGCCCTTCGAGCGCATGGAGATCATGCCGGTCAGGTAATCGTGCACCGCACCGGCGAAGATGCAGCCGAACACGATCCACAGATAGACGACCGGACCCCACACAGCGCCCGCCAGCGCGCCGAAGATCGGGCCAAGACCGGCGATATTCAGCAGCTGGATCAGGAACACGCGCCAGGTCTTCATCGGCACGTAGTCGATGCCGTCTTCCATCGCCTCGGCCGGCGTCTTGCGGGTATCCGGTCCAAAGATCTTGTCAACTACTGTGCCATACACAAAGTAGCCAACCACGAGCAGAACGATTCCTAGAAAAAAGCTAACCATAGAAAAACCCCCTTATCGCAAAATTATGGGCATAGATGGTCTGACTTTTGCGCAGACCCCACATTGCGGTCATTCTACCATAAAGCTGGTCGTATGGCGTGCTTTTTGCCGCCACATGCGCAAAAGCGCGCGCAAGATGCAGAAATTCATGCATCAGACGCGCGCGCTTTGGGCACAATATGGGGTTGTTGCTAGAAGTTCAGCGCTTCTTTGAGCGCACGGATATATAGGCGGCTGACCGGCAGGCTGGCATTGCTGGGCAAATGCAGATGCACGGTATATGAGCTATTGAAGGATGGCTGGATCTCGCTGATGCAATTCAGATTGACGATGAAGCTCTTGTGAATGCGCAAAAACGCCTGTCCTGCCAGCTGCTTTTCCAGCTGGTCGAGTGTTTGTGTGGTTTGGTATACACCGCTCTTGCAGCATAGCTTGCAGATGCGATTCTCTTTTTCGATATAGAGGATGTCGGGGATATCCAGCAGGATGATCTTCTTGTCGCTGGCAATGGGGATGCGCTTGAGCGCTTCCTGTGGCTTGGCGGAAACGGTCGCCCTTTTCTCCGGGGCACTGGTGATGACCTTGCGCAGCGCCATGCGCACGCGCTGCTGGCTGAAGGGCTTCAAGATATAGTCCGCGGCCTCCAGCTCAAATGCCTTGGCCGCATACTCGCTATACGCGGTGGAAAACACTACCGCGAGCTGCGGCTGCTTTTGCCGCAGCCGCTCGGCCAGCGTCATGCCATCCATGTCGCCCAAGTTGATATCCAGAAACGCCACGTCGAACGTCTGCTGTGCAAACAACTCCAACGCACCCTCGCCTGAGTCTGCCTCCGAGATCGTCGCCTCGGACAGAAACTCACTGATGCAATACTTCAACTCGCTGCGGCTGGCGCGCTCGTCATCCACTATGGCTATTCGCATCGTGCTCGCCTCCCATCGTGTTGGGTATCCACAGCGATACTTGCGTGCCGCCTTCGGAAGGCCGCTCAATCATCAGCCCATTGCTCTCGCCGTAAATGCTGATGAGGCGTTGATGCACATTGGTTAGGCCAATCTTTCCCCTGGCCTGTAAGCCCGTGCGCAAGCCGTTGCTGACCTCTTCGGGTATGCCCGGGCCCGGGTCTCGCACGCTGAGCAGCACACCGCCCTCGCGTGCCTCCGCCTGTATCCACACCGTGCCGCCGCCTCGCTTCTTGGAGATGCCGTGCTTGATCGCGTTCTCCACGATGGGTTGCAAAATCAGACGCGGCATCGTGCACGCCAGATCCTCCGGCACCTCGATGACGACACGCAACTTATCCTCGAATCGCGCCTTCTCCAGCTCCAGATAGGTGCGCACATACTCCAGCTCTTCCTGCAAACTAACCATGTACTCACCCGCATCCAGCGACTTACGGAAGTAATCGCTGAGGGTCAGCAGCAGCTCGCGCGCCCGCGCGGGCTTCTCGCGGCAAAAGGCGGCGATGGTATTGAGCGAATTGAAGAAGAAATGCGGGTTGATCTGTGATTGCAGCCGCTGAAACTCGGCCTTACGCAGCAGCTGTTTCTGATAGTCGGCATTGCTCAACTCGAGCTGCGAGGAAAACAGCGCCGCCAGCCCGCTGACAAAGCTGCGCTCCATCTCCTGGTCGTGACTCCAATTGGTGACTTGCCACATCAGGCAGCCCACCACGCGATCCTGGATGATCAGCGGCGCGGTGATGGTACGATCGGGAGTCAGCGGCGAGTCGTCGTCTGCATCGGGCTGCACATAGCTTCCCCTGCGCATGGTTTCCGCCACGATATCGGGCAGCGGATCGGTGACCTGGATGCTCTTGCCGCTACAGGCCACCACCTGCACGCGGTTGGTGATCGCCACGCCCGACACGCCGTCCAGCGAC
>JAVBUY010000174.1:0-20650 GCA_031554855.1 Eubacteriales bacterium | reverse complement strand
ATGCGGTCGGCCACAGCAGGGGGCAGGATGCCGTCCAGCATCGCGTCGGAGAATAGGCCGTAGTATTCCATCAGCGGCCCATCCAGCACGTTGCCCATGGTGGTGATGTAGATCGCCAGCGGCTGTCGTCGCTTGTTCATGCCGCGCTTGATCACGTTGATGATTTTATAGTCGCGGTAGGCGTGTATCTCGTCAAAGATCCCCATGTGCGGGTTCAGGCCGTCCAGCTTCTCGCTGTCGCTGGCGCGGTGCATGATGCGGCTGCCCATCGCGTCGTAGTACACGCAGTCGCGCAGCGCGCGAAAGCGCGGGCGCAGGAAGCGGCTGGCCTTGATCTGCGCGCGGCACTCGTTGTATACGATACCGGCCTGCTCTTTGCTGTTGGCCAGCAGGTACACGTCCGCGCCGCGCTCGCCGTCCTTGGTCGCGCCGAAGGTGGCGTTGCCAGCCATCAGGGTGCTCTTGCCATTGCCGCGCCCGATGATGATCAGTCCCTCGCGAAAGCGGCGCAGGCCGGTTTCCTTGTGCACCCAGCCGTACAGGTTGCCCTCGACGAAGCACTCCCAGGGCATCAGCTCCATGCGGTCGTATGCGCCCTTGGTCGGCGTCAAAAATCGCTCCATGAACTCGATGGGGCGCACCGCCAGGGTTTCATCAAACCGCCATGGGTACGCGGGGTCTTGGCTTTTCTCCATATCCAGCAGAAAGCGTTGGCAGGCTTGCTTGTTCTTCTCGCATGCCAAGGTCGTGCCATCCAGCACGCTCTCGGGATACGAATAGATTTTTTCCAGCGTGGGGTTACTTGAACGCGCTGAATTCATCTTCCATGGAATCACCAATCGCTTTTCTGCTCGCCGGTGTCAAGCGTAGCTCGTTCAGGTGCTTGCGCTGTTGCTCCATCAGCATGCGGGCCTGCTGGATGCCCTTGTTCTCCTGGTAGTAGGTCTGCCTACCGTTTCGCCCCATCAGCATCGCGCCGTTCTTGGCGATGTCGTCGTACAGTCGCTGCTTGATGTCCTCCATCTTGGCGATGTCGCCGATGATGTGCTGCGCCGTGGCATCCAGCGGCTCGGGGCGCTGCTCCAGGCAGGCGGCGCACAGCGTGTCGTATAGCCGCACGGCGTGCGGATCGGTGATGCGCTGCAAATGCTCGGCGCGCAGTTCTGCGTTCACGCCGTCCGGCGCGCGGGGCAGGGTCTGGTTGCTTTCGTCCATGGGGCATCCTCCTATACTTTGATGATGCGCACGTCCCGTTTGGCGCGCTGCGGTCTGTCGGTGCCGCGCCCTTTCTCGGGATGCAGCTGGTTGTGGCAGGTGTTGCAGGCGCTGCGCAGGTTATCCAGATCCAGCGCCAGGTCGGGGCGCTCGCTGCGGGGAATGACGTGGTGCACCAGTTCGGCTGCACGCGGTCGCACACCGCTGCCCGCGCGCCAGCGCTCCACGCAGTAGGCGCATTTGTGGTCGTCCATCTGCCTGCGCAGCGCGGCCACGCGCCGCCAGGCCATCGTGTAGTAAAATGGGTCGCTTTTCTTTTGCACGCGCCGCCTCCATGCAAAAAGGCGGCCCTTTCGGGTCGCCTTTGGTTTTGTGCAGCGTAACCATAGCATAGGGTTGACTGCTTTTCAACGCTTCTAACCGCTTTAGATGCGCTACTAGCTGTATAGTGTATGTTCAGTAGCTGTTCAGTAGCTGTCCTGGATACAATCAGCTACAAAACCGACGGCGTTGTCGGTTTTGCCTTGTCTCTCTTTCTCCCTATGTGCTACAATGCGGATAATAATAGGCCAGAGGCAGAAAGCGGCTGTTTATGTACAAGAAAGTGCAGTCTGCGGTATACAATCTTATTCGCGATGACGACGAAAACGATCTGATTAGCACCATTTTTGATAGCGTGATCATCTTCCTGATTATCATCAATGTGCTGCTGGTGATCCTGGATACCTTCCGTGGCCTGCCAGACGGCGTGCAGCGAGCGTTTCGCATTATCGAGACCGTTTCCGTAGTGATTTTCAGCGTGGAATATTTGCTGCGTCTATGGACGGCCCCGCTCATGTACCCCCAGGAGAGACCGGCCAAAGCGCGGCTCAAATACGCCTTTTCATTCATGGCGCTGGTCGATCTGCTAGCGATCCTGCCCTTTTATCTGCCGTTCATCATTCCGGTGGATCTGCGTGTGCTGCGCATGATCCGGCTGCTGCGCATCCTGCGCATCTTGAAGGTCAACCGCTATACCAACGCCTTGTCCACGGTGGGCAATGTCATCAAAAGCAGAGCGGCGCAGCTCATATCATCCATGCTGGTGGTGCTGGTGCTCATGGTGATGGCGTCTGTGCTGATGTACAACGTAGAGAGCGAAGCGCAGCCCGACGTGTTTCAAAACGCATTTTCAGGGCTGTGGTGGGCGGTTGCCACTTTGACCACTGTCGGCTATGGCGATATTTACCCCATCACGGTTCTGGGCAAATTGTTGAGCGCTGTCATTGCGCTGCTGGGTATCGGCCTGGTGGCGGTGCCAACCGGTATCATCAGCGCCGGGTTCATCGAGAATATTACAACCACCGAGCAAGGGGCAGAGGACAAAAAGCGCTTTTGCCCATACTGCGGCAAGCGGTTGGATGATGGCTGAGATCTCGCTCAGACGCATGCTTTTGAACAAAAAGCAGGGCAGATTGCCCTGCTATGATCCTATAGAAAAGCTCTTTTTGTATCAAAATCCCGTTTTGATCCTACTTCTTGCGGGATACATATGGTCCCACAACTAACGATAATTCTTTAACATTCCATTTCCCATTACTGTATTTTTCCACACTTGTCAATACTGCAACGTTGTAATAATTACTTCCCATACTATTTATGTAAACGGTGTTTTTTGTTCTGTTATAGTCTCCATTGTAAGTTGTCCACTTTATGCCCCCGAGCGTATTAATATTGGTCTCTGTAATATATCCTGAAATTACGGCTTTTCTAGTTGCGTCTTGAGGAATGGTATAGCTCGTGGAATAGGAGTTGTTCTTAAGAATTGAAAGCACGCTACCAAGTTCTATTACAAAAGCAGTTGTACCAAAGATTTTTTTCTTTATAAAGCTGCCTAAATAATCATCGAGTCGCGGTTGATCTTGGGTTGGATCTAGTTTTATGGACACAAACGCACCGGAAAAATCCAACGCTCCAAGCGTAACTTTTTTTGTGGGGATGAATTTCCATAGCTGTGCTGAGCTACCATTCAAATCATAAATCCAAACACGCGTACCATTGCTTTTGCTTGCATAGCGCACATCCAATCTCATTTTGGGTGCGCATAATGGAGCAAGATAATAGTAGCTACTTCCAGCGCTGTAAAATTTCCATTTTTGCGCGCTTGTATTATTTGGCGTGTATTGCCAAACAAAAGTCCCTTTTTGCGTGCCGCCCCCTGCAACATCTAAGCACTTATTGCTATGGGCAGCTTTTATTGTATAGTATCCATCTGGAGTTGCAGTAATTACCCATTTTTGATTCTTGTTCTCAATGTTCTGCCATATCTGAATGTTGGCTCTATCATTTGTTGCAAATTCTCCGCCAGCAACGTCGAGAACCATCCTGTTTTGTCCTGAGGATAACGCTGACTCAATTGTATACATACCATTTGCCGGGCCTGCCGCAAGAGCACTAGACATACTAACTGTTAGAAACAGCGTTATACTTACCGCCAAAGGAATGAAGCATTGGATTTTTTTCACAACTACTCCTCCTCCCAAATTGTCCAAGGCGTTGAAACCTTCTTGGATATTTTCCCATATTATAACACATGCAAGTGTCGAGGAAAAGGGAAAAAGAAAACCAGGTTAATGGCACTTAACCTGGTTACTCTCTGCCTTTTTAGGAGCACTAGCCGCAATGGTATGTCAATCAGTAACAGTTTGCCGTGCACGCAATATCTATTGGTTGTTTTCTGAGTATAGAGCTTTAAGATACCAAGTCGGCAAAACTTCACGCACAGCTCGTGCGGAAATCAACCGAGCTTGACGCAGTCCCTCCGCTTTGACCTTTCGGATGTACCCATAACTATAGTTTTGCTCGGCTGCGATGACTGACAGGCCGATGTTCTTTACATAGAACAGGTGTAGCACCCTGCTCTCCATCTCCGGCAGCATGTCCAGCAGTTTCAGGCTGGCGGCCAGCTCGGCGCTGTATTGCCTGGCACGCAGGGCTTTCTGCTCCTCCAGTGCGGCAATCTCCGCTACAAACGCCAGCATTTTGTCGGGCTCGCCGGTTGATTTGCCGCCACCAACGCCATCGGCAAAGTGGGTGACGCTGGCAGCGGAATCGCGGTAGCGTTCGATGCGGTTTTGCAGGCTTGCGATTTCGCCCTGCGCCGCTCGACAGCGTTCCAGTACTTCGGTTGCATTCATGGCGACGGTACTCCCTTTCGACTGAAATAATGGGTCACTTCATGATTTTACGATAGAGCATGCGCAGCAGCGCGCAGGTCACCAGGCTGTTGCATATCAGGCTGTACACTAGCCACAGGTCTGCCAGAAAGAACATCATGCCCATTTCCCTCCCTCGGTTTCGTCGTCGGGCGCGATGGGCTCCCGCTTCGGCGGCTTCGCGTCCTCGTGCCGGTATTCCTGGCAGTAGGTCGCGGGCTGGGGGATGGGGCAGGTTTTCCGCTGCCAGCAGGTGGAGCAGTCCGGGGTTTCGGATCGAGTACCGTTCATTTTGTCGCCTCCCTCGCTTTGATGGCCTTGATCACTTTGTAGTCGTCCCACAATGCCACCTGTTGCAGGTACACGCGGTATTCGCACTTTGGCAGTTCCCGGGTGCTGGTCACTCCGGCGGTCAGGCACACGTCGCGTCGGATCGCGCGGGCGATGGCCTGCGTGGATGTCGTCGAGCTGCCCATGCCGTGCATTGCGGCTACCTTCTCGGCCTGTTCACGGATCGCGGCATTGATATGTTTTGACTGTCCGGCGGTTACGCGTGCGCTCAAAGCGGCCTGCTTTTCCAGCGCGGTCACCCGCTCGTTGGTTGCGCGGACGGTTTCGGCCATGCCCTGCATCAGGTGCATCATCTGCCCCATCATGGCGGTCATTTCCGACATGCTTACTAACTCGCCGCTCTGGGGCGCTTCCACCTTGGCTATTTCCTGCTTATTCGCCATATTCAATCGCCCCTTCCACCATGCGCATGGCCACCCGCGCGCCGTCCAGCCATCCGGCCACCATGTCGATGTAGTTTTGCCAGGCTTCGCGGTCTTGCAGGTTCATGCGTGCCAGCTGTTGGCCCATGTGGGGGAGCGGCCCCGCCTTGCCAATAAACACGCGTGCCGCCTCGGCAAAGGCTTCGAGGGTCAGCGCGCCCCCTCCAGCGCCGCTCACTTCGCCGCGCGCGACCTGTTGCTGCAATTGCAACAGCTCGCGCTCGGCTGCTTGGCGCTTTTCGGCCTGTTGCTCCAGGTAGGCGTCCTGCGCTGCGATTTCTGACTGTAGTCGGTCGATTTCGGCTTGTGCCTCTGGGCTGATTCCGTCGGAACTTGCAGCATTGTTCTGGGCGTCCTCCAGCGCTTTTTGCAGCCGCTCGATGTCGTGCGCTCGGTAATTGAGCTTATCTCGCAGATCCCTTTCCTCGCGCTCCAGGTTTTGCTTGGCGGTCAGGTAGGCTTGCGCGTCACGTCGTGCGGTGTCCAGCTGACGAGATAGGACTTGCGCCTGCGCTTCGGCATCTTTGCGGGCTTTGATCTCGGCTTGTAGCGCTTGCGTGCTCATGCCCTCGCTCTGCACGCGCTGCGCCATGTCCTCGCGCTCGGGCTCGGGCAATGTCAGGATCGCTTGCAGCTTCGAGAAGGGCAGCGCAGCCAGCCTGCTGTCCGGATCCACGTGCCTGGCCGCCGCCATCAGGCGCTGCGCCTGCCGCTCGCTGAAGCCGGTGTGCCGCTGCACCCACTCCGTCCATTGCCCGTGGGGCACGAGATCGCTGTCCTTGGCCTCGTTCAGGCATCGCCCGATGGCGAGGAATTCTCCGTATGCGCTCTGCATGTGGTGGGCAATCCGGTATTCGATGTTGTTCAGCGCCGTGATCGTAGCGGCGGGCATCGGTGCTGGCGGGGCCAACTCGCCGCGCTTGATGGCATGGAGTGTGTCCCAGCTCACGCTTTTGCCGTTGATCAGCACATCCCATCGGTGATAGCTGCTGCCGTCGCGTTTGTTGGATACGTGCAGATCCAGCGCCTCTTGCGCGGCCTCCCGCGTCGCATAGCCATCCTTGTCAATGTATCCGGCGGATAGCAGCCTGCGCGGCGCGTCGTGCCCGCGCTGGGTGTAGGCGGTATACCCGGCGTCGTCCGGCATTTCGGCGACAAATAGCGCCCTTTCGTCGGGGTCAATGTACACCACCTGCATGGCTTCCCGGGTGTTGGTCATCTTTTGCACCTTCCTTTTCACTTCCGATTCATGCTGCACCCGCCGCCGCCCTGGCAGCATAGTGTCCGATATGCCCAGTCTCGCTCCTCGCGCGTGGTGTAGCAGCGCTTTACCTCGTTCCCGCTTGGCAATCGGCACTCAATGTAGAAAAGCCCCCTGTAGCCGACGCGGCTGTGAAAGCATGGGCAGCTCGCGCGCAGTCCATCGCGTGGGGTGGTTCCAGCACTTATGCAATGGCAGCTGGTGCCTGGGGCTATGTGCGTTCCGCACACGCTGCATGTGCGCATGCGCCGTGCGTGTTTGGTGGTCAAGTCGTCTCCCTCCTTTCTTCGTTGCTCGGGCTTGTCCATTCTTTGGGCAGGTCGCTATCATTCACCGGTGTAAAGCCGGTCTGCCGCATGTGCTCGGGCGCTATGCGCAGCTGCTCTTGGTAGGGTTGCGGGCCGTCGATCAGCGCCCGGGGGATCCACAGCACGCGCTTGCTCTCGGTGGTCGTGACGCGCTTGGGGTAGCTGTAGACCTCACTATCGTTCGGCGGTGCGATCAGTCCATCGCGCCGCATTTGCCGGTATAGGCTGCGCTGGGTCAGCGCCAGTTCCTGTCCCTTTTTGCGCGTCTGCTCGGCCACCATGCTGTAGGCGATGTCCGGCAGCAGGTAGTAATACTCCGCGTCCATGTATCCCACCATGCCCCGGGTGGGGTCATAGGCTTTGATGTCGGTCATGTCCCGCACAGCGGCCACCTTGGCGGTCAGCAGCTCACCCATCACCGCCAGGAATGCGCGCCCTGGGCGTTCTTCCTTCGCTTCGTCGGCCTGGCGTTGGCTGTTGGATAGGATGATCTGCCAGGCGGCAGCCTGCTCGGCCTCGGCGGTTTCTTCGTCCATCACCCCCATGGCCGCCATGTATCGGGTAAACATTTCGTAGCCCAGCGCCAGGCAGGCGACGGCCTCGGGCATGCGGGCGTGCACTTTTTTGCCGGTCTCGCGCTGCGCGTCGGCGCGCAATGCCTGGAATCGCTGCGCCAGCTGCTCGGGCAGCGCGTCCATCTGTGGCAGCAGCCATTCGATGTAGCCGCGCATCGCTTTTTGCAGGTATCCCCGGCGCGCGGTGTCTTGCGCCAGGGTCAGGGCATCGTTCTTGGGCACATCGTCTCCCTCCACTTGCACCACATAGAAGCGGGCGACGCCGCTCTCGCCGATGTCCGGCGTGTATTCCCCGCTGATGATCGACACGCAGCGCGGCGGGGTGTCCTCGCGCAGGCTGGTGTCGCTGTTCATGCGCTTTCGTGTGGCGCTGTCGCCAAAGGTACGCGCCAGGTTCTGCGCGGTGTTGTCCATTTTCCGGCGCTCCTGAGCGCTGGTCGTGGGGTGATAGTCGTCCACCACCAGCGGCACGTCTTTCAGCAGGAACGCCTTTTTCTGTATGTAGTTGGCCGTGTCGTGAAAGCTGGCTGGCAGGCTTTGTGCGTCAAATGTGCCGTAGTGCGAGAGCGCCAGCGCCGCCGCTGTGGACTTGCCGCTGCCGCTGTCGCCCACCAGAAAAAGCGAAAAGGCGGGCCCGCATCCTTGGCGGGCCAGCGCATCTTTCAGCGGAGCCAGGTAGGTGAGCGCCAGCAGCGGGATGCTGATGTGCCTTGCCATCACGCTGGTCAGCGCATAGCTCATCGCGAGTCCTTCGATGGGCTGAATGGCGTCAAACTCGGGTGATCCGTCTCCGTCCAGCCGATAGGCGCTCAAGCCAATGCCCAGCTCCACGCTGATGTTGTCCGCGCCGATGGCCCCACCCTGGAACAGATAGGCCCATTTGCCGTGGATCTTTCGCCAGCCGGTGTGGCTGTACTCGGTATATCGCTTGGCAGCCGCCTCGCCCACGGCGGCGATGGCGTAGCGCAGGTTGTCGGTGGTGGTGCTGCCCGGCATGATGTTGCCCTGGAAGCCCCAGTTGTCTGTCACCCAGCCCAGGCTTTTGAATGCGCGGCTGCTGGTGCGCACCTGGGGCAGCGGCGTGCCGTGCCGGTTCCAGCCGTCAATCAGCATGATGGTTTCGGTATTCACGCCGTCGTCACGGGTGATCTCCGCGCGGGGCGCAGCCACGAATGTGCAGAGCTTGCGTGCGCTGCCCTCGCTGTCCCGCTTGCAGATGCAGCCGTCCTCCACGGTATAGCCTGGTATCTTGCGGATCGCGGTGATGGCGCCCTCGTAGCTGTCGGCCAGATCCTCGAGCGTCAGCGGCTTTGCGTCGGCCACCAGCCGTGCCAGCGCCTCCAGCCCTTTCTTCTTTCCGGCGCTTTGGAATAGATCGGTGATGTCGCCCTTTTCCGGCAGCGGGATCCCCGCCTGTGTCAAGTCCAGCAGCCGCACGCTCTTGCACCCGGGAATCAGCAGCTTGGTGACCTTTCGCCGGTCGGTTGTGCCGGTCTCGTCGATGTCAGGCAGGATGATGACCTCCGCGCCGATCAGCGTGTCGGTGTGCTCCTGTGTCCACTTGGTTTGCTGGTCTTTTTTGCTCGCGCCGCCCGGGTTCGTGGTGGCGGCGAAGCCCAGCGCCGCCAGGTTGTCGGCGTCCTTCTCGCCTTCCACCACGTAGACGGGCTTGCCCTCGCGGATCGCCTTAACTACTTCGTGCAGCCGATACAGCGGATGGCGCAGACCGTCGGTGCTCCACACGTAGCCGTCCTTTTTGGCTTTGAGGTGACTGGGTGCGTAGTGCCGCTGCAAAAAAGTCTTGCTGCGTTTGCCGTCTTTTTCTTGTTCGTAGCGGCATACCTCGAAGATCGGCTGGCCGTCCTCATCGGTGTACGTGTATACCTTGGTCAGCTTGCCCAGCTCACGCTTGCCCTGCGGTTGGAAGGTTGGTTTTGCTTTCTGTATACCGGTGGCTTTTGCTTTTGCGGGTGTGCTGTCGGTGGGGAATAGATCCTTCATCGTCAGCCCCAGCTTGGCCACCACCGCCTTGGTATCGCAGCCCGCCTTGCAGTCCACCAGGATGCCCTTGCTGCCTTGCCGCACGCACAGGCTGGCGGTGTGGTCGTCGTGCGCCGGGCACCTGCATGCGTATTCACCGCTGGCGCTGGGGCCGTGATCGACGTGGAGCAGCCGCAAAAATGCTTGCAATTCCATCAGGCGGCCCTCCTATTTCTGCTGTCTATCCGCTGGGGCGAAGTATTCAGGGGATTGTGAAAGCACCTGGCTGGCGGCAAAGAATGGGCGCATGATGGCGATGAATTCCTCACGCGTGCCCTGGCGGTATTGCATGGTCATTTCGCCGGTTTCCCGGTCAATGGTCGCGCCTAGAGGAATTTTGTAGGGCGTCTCGTCCATGCTCCACCGCCTTTCTGCCGCCCTCCGGTGAGGCGACTTCTTTTCTGTTGTTCAGGCACTTTTTGCGGGGTATAATGGTGACAAAAGTAGTAGGGGAGGGTGTACAAATGAAGGTTTTAGGGATTCTGATTTGGGCTGCTGCTGCACTTTGTGGTGCATCTGGTTTTTCGTTGCTCGGTGATGGAGACATAGGCCCCGGTATCTTAGGCTTGTGTTTTGCGGCACTTCTTGGCTTCCTTGGATTTCGGATCACCAAGCGCAAACAAAAGAAAAAAGTCAATGCCGTTAAGCCCGCTAAGCAACCATCTGCTAACCAGAGGGCAACACCTGCCGCCCCTGTCACGCCAGCTGCGCCCGCATCAGCAGCTGCACCTACACCGCCAGCCATACCTACAGCGAAAGAACAAACATCTTCGCCTAAAACGTTGCCCATGGAACGCGATTCATGCCAGCGGAAGTATCAGTACGATGTGGCGGTCGCCGGTAGCACATACTACGATGTTTCTGCCGCCATTCCGGGTGAATTTGTTGCGCTGGAGTTCGAACCGCTAAATCAGTACGATTCGAATGCAATCGCAGTTGTGCAAAATGGCCATAAGCTGGGGCACATTCCGCGCGGGAATATTCAACAGATGATCCATGACTTCAATTCCCGCAATGAACCTGTGCTTGCGCTTTTGTCCACGATCAACGGTTCTGAATTGACCTTGTCCATCGGTTTTTACAAGAGCCGGTTGTCTGAACTGATGAACAGCGGAGCCAAACGAAAAACCTTCAAGCTCACCGGCAATCGGAACGCCGATATGCAAGAGAACCTGTCTTTCTGCTCTGTGGGGGAATCGGTCGATGCATGTTACGACGCCGAGAAAGGCAAGTATTTAGCTTCTGCTGGGTGCGATATTGGGTATTTCCCAGCTTCCGCAGACGATCTGCTTGAAGGTGACTTTGAGGCCGTTATCGAAGAGCTAGAAGAAAATGATGACGGCAAGTACAGCGTTTCTGTTACCGTGTATGAGGCATAGCGTTTCGATTTGTTTGCCGCCCAGGTGGGCGGTTTTTTTTGCGCTATTGGCTGCCCTTTGGTCAGTTTGCTATCTTGCTTTGCGGCACTTTTATAAAGCTGTTCGCATCAACACCCAGCACGCCACAAATAGCAGCATATTCTGTGAACGTCATGCGCCGTTTCCCTGCCAATGCGAGGTTGAGCTTTGCGGGACTGATGCCGATTTTTTGAGCAATATCAACTTGTTTGATGCCGTTTTGATCCAGATAAGTCTTGATTCGGTTCCCAACGCACATTTTTTGTCACCTCAATTTCGAAATATTCGAAGTTCATAAATAGAATAAGTCAGAGTATTCGAAAAGTCAATAGAGAAATTTCGATTTTGTTGAATATTTAGATTTACAAATTCGAAATCCTGTGATACCATGCGAATGTGAGGTGATTATATGTCTACGTTTGGTGATCGACTTAGGGAAGCGCGAAAAAGAAAAAAGCTAACCCAACAAGGGTTGGCTGAACTGATTGATGTTAAGCACAATTCCATATCCAACTGGGAAAATGGTCAAAATGTACCTGATCCAGATACAATCGAGCGTATTTGCTCTGCTTTGAATGTTTCTTTTAATTATTTGTTTGGACAAAGGGAAGTATCCCTTTTCGATCTTCCTGACATCCTCGCGATTAGCAAAGAGCAGCTACCCGTAATCGGTGTTGTATCCTGTGGTGAACCAACCTTTGCCGAGGAGCAGTTCGAATATTATGTGAATAGTGGTACACGTATAAACGCTGATTTTATTCTTCGCGCCAAAGGTGATAGCATGATTGGTGCGCGCATTTATGAGGGGGACTTGGTTTTCGTTCGCCAGCAGCCTGACGTGGAAGATGGTCAAATAGCTGTGGTGCTTATTGATGACGACACTTTGCTAAAACGTGTATACAAATTGAGTGATGGACGGCGTGAGCTTCGGGCTGAAAACCCCAAGTACAAACCAATCATGGTTGGCGGCAAGGAGGAAACCCGTACTATCAAAATTCTCGGGTTGGCTGTTGCTTTGCAAACCGATGTTGTATAAGACAAAAACTGCCCGCTACCTACTGCAACAGGTAGCGGGCTTGCAACGCCACAGAAGAACCGTCACCCGATAAGCGTACACTATATACCTGTTACACTTAATCTATTTTTGTTACACTTAATTATATTATAAGTGTAACAGATATATCCTTGATTTATAAGGGTTTGTGGGCATC
This sequence comes from Eubacteriales bacterium, assembly GCA_031554855.1. GTDB lineage: Bacteria > Bacillota > Clostridia > Christensenellales > Aristaeellaceae > JAVBUY01. The sequence goes on along the minus strand of JAVBUY010000174.1, from coordinate 8,676 downwards.
TGTTACACCTGTTACACTTGTACACCAGAATAAACACTAGGGGGTTTATATTTTCTGGGCAGTACCCATGATATTCCGTGCTGCGCATCGGTAGGTAGCTCTTGGTGCAATTTATCCACGTATTTTTTTCTGTAGGGGGTATATGTGTTTTTTAAGTGTACAAGTGTAACAGGTGTAACAAGTAACCGCAAACTCTTATGAATCAAGGCTTTCGCTGTAACAGAAAAGTGCAGCGCAAGTGTAACAAATGGCCTTGTGAAGTGTAACAGATGCGGAAAAACGCTAAAAACGGACGAAATACAGGTCAAAGAATAATCGTCACCGTTAGGCTGACTGCCGATTGCATCCGATCAAAGGAGGGAAAGCCATGAAGGCCGCTATGTACATCCGCGTATCGACCGAAGAACAGGCGCAGGAAGGGTTCAGCATCGAGGCGCAAAAAAAGGTGCTGGATGCCTATGCCGTCATCAAAGGATATGACGATCTGGAATTCTATATAGACGAGGGGTTCTCCGCAAAGAACCTGAACCGGCCACAGGTGCGCCGCCTCATGGAAGATTGCCGACAGGGGAAAATCCAAACGGTGCTTGTCTGGCGGCTGGATCGCCTTTCGCGCTCGCTGCGCGACACGCTGGACGTGTTCGAAGATGTGTTCCGTGGAAATGGCATCGACTTCATTTCCACGTCCGAGAGCATCGACACGTCCACCACGTCGGGCAGGCTGATGCTCAATGTCCTGGCTTCCTTCGCGCAGAACGAACGCGAGGTCATAGAAGAGCGCGTGCGCATGGTATCTTGCGAGTTGGCGAAAGAAGCCGTCCACCTCGGCGGCCTCCCCCCGTTCGGCTACCGCGTGGTAGACCGGCACTATGTCATTGAGCCGCTGGAAGGGCAGGCCGTGCACCGCGTTTTCGAGAGGTATGTGAATGGGCTGGGGTATGACGCGATCCTGCGATACCTCAACGGCGAGGGCTTCAAGACGCCACGAGGGAATCCCTTCCGCAAGACCACGCTTTATGACATCCTCGGCAATGAAAAGTACGTCGGGACGTATGTATATAATCGCACCATTTCCGCGAATCGAGCGGGAAAGCGCAACAACCACGCCAATAAAGGCGACGCGGAAATCATCCGCGTGCCTGGTGGCGTGCCCGCCATCATCGACGAAGTCACCTGGAAGCGGGCGTGCGAGCTGCGCCTACACAACCGGCATGTGAGCAGGGGCGCATACATTGCGCGGCACGTCTATTTATTGTCTGGCATCACGGTTTGTGGCGTCTGTGGGGCGCACATCAACGGCGCGTCGATGGGCAAGGATCGAAACGGCACGATTCAGCGGTATTATCATTGCAAGCACAAAGATGTGCGGCGCGTTCGCAAGGAAAAGCTGGAACGCTATGTGCTCGACTTCCTCAAACTGCTGGCCACAGATGAAACCATCGTTGCTCAAAGTATAGAGGTGATGAACGCCATCATCGAATCAGAATCCAGCGCGAAGAGCGCCGAAGAGGTGGCTTTGCAAGCCCAGCTTGCCGACATCGAAAAACGGATCGCGAACATGATAGACTTCATCGCAAGCGGTGGCCAGGATGCCCCGCTCACGCTGATGGACACCGTGCGCGACTTTGAAAAGAAAAAGGTGGCAATCTCGACCGCCTTGGAGGCTGCGAAAGCTCGATCCAATGCGATTGATGCAGGCCAGGTCATGGCTATGTTTCAGACGATCCTTGATATAGAAAACAGCCCCATGGAGCAGCAGAAAGCTGCAATCCATAGGGCTGTAGCGCAAGTCCGTTTGTATGACGACCGATTCGAGATACTAGCGGACAATGCGCTATGTGGTGGAGGTGAGGGGAGTCGAACCCCTGTCCGAAAATCCGTGAACCAGGCATTCTCCGAGCGCAGCCGTTGTTTTAGGATTCCCCCCGCCACACGCCCTTACGGCAGGCTTGCGGTTTCGGTAGCTTCATCAATGCCGGTCACGTCACAAAGCTTGAACGGACCCGTGCCCCACTAAATTGACGCCAGGGTCTCAGGCAGTGGGCGCCTGAGTCTGACGCGCGGCATTAAGCCGCGAAAGCGTAATTGTTATTGTCAGTTATTGTTTTTCCCCGTTGTTGCGCGGTACAGGGGCCGCGGCTCGCTAACCTGATCCCCGATGATCCCCGTCGAAACCAGTACACCCCCATGTCGCTCCGCTCGCTGAGAAAATGCAGCGTGCATTTTCTCGGTTACGGGCATGTTTTCCGCTGCTTCGCTATGGAAACGCCCCGCCCGCGCAGCAAAGCCACGCGAGACGATCTATGCATGAAGGGGCGCGCCCCTTCTTGACATCCCCGATAGAATAGACGAGTCATGTCCCCATTGCGTTGCTACTCGTCCCGTCCACCCTTGCCGTGGTTACGGATCGCCCGCTGCATGTGCCGCTCGGCGTCCTTTTCGGCCATGTCGTCGCGCTTGTCGTAGAGCTTTTTGCCCTTGCAGAGGCCAAGTTCCAATTTCATCCGCCCATCCTTCAGGTACACTTGCAGCGGAATCAGCGAGTACCCCTGCCGCTTGACCTCCGCACCCAGTTTGCGAATCTCTGCCTTGTGCATCAGCAGCTTTTTCGGGCGCAGCGGATCGGTATTGAAGATGTTGCCCTGCTCGTAGGGACTGATATGCATGCCGTGCACCAGCATTTCGCCGCTTTGCACCTGCGCATAGCTCTCCTTTAGGTTTACGCGCCCCTGCCGCATGGACTTGACCTCTGTGCCACAGAGCGCGAGCCCCGCTTCGTATGCTTCCTCCACGAAGTAGTCGTGGCGCGCTTTTTTGTTTTGCGCGATGATTTTGACGCCTTGCGCTTTGGGCATACGCCGCTCCTTTCAGTCGAGATGGGCATTTAGTATAGCATATGCAGACAGGGCGCGCAATCATCGTCGCCGAGCCGAGTATAAAAAAACGTCGGGAAGAAAAAATTTAACAAATCTTTCATTGAGAAATTGCATTTCCGTATCGTGTTTTGGCATTGGTTGTGATACAATAGCTCTGGTATGGCCGTGCGCTTCTTTTGTGCTGCTTGAAGTGAAGCGAGAGAAACGAAAAACGAGCATGGAAGGGAATAATATGTCTCAGAAAATGAGCAAACTGCGTGAGGCGGGCTTCGATGTAGAGGGCGCGCTGGGTCGGCTGATGAACAACGAGGGCTTTTATGAGCGCCTCCTGAAAAAGTTCTTGGACGACGTGACGTTTGATAAGCTGGTGACCAGCGTCGAGGCCGGGGAAACCAAGGCCGCAGGCGAGATGGCGCATGCGCTCAAGGGCATGTGCGCTACACTGGGCATGACCGAGCTCAGCGAGCATTGCGCGACGCTGCAAAATATCTACATGGAGCGTGAGGTCGGCGATCCCGCGCCGGTGTATGCGAAGGCGAAGGAAGCCTTTGCCCAATGCAAAGCGGCGGTCGAAGAGGCGCTCAACGCCTGATCCGCGCATGGAAGAGCAATACGATAAGGGCAAGGAAGCGTGCGCCTATGGCGCTCGGAGCCTTGCCTTTCTTTCTAAAGTGAGCGCGGCGGCGCAAAGGAGAGAACCCTAGTGAATTGCACGCTTGTGGTAATGGCGGCCGGAATCGGCAGCCGGTTTGGCGGACTCAAGCAGTTAGAGCCGATGGGCGTCAGCGGCGAGACCATCGCGGAATTTTCGGTGTACGACGCGATCCGCGCGGGCTTTACGCGCGTGGTATTTATTATCAAGCCCGAAATGCGCGAGGACTTTGTGCTGTGCGTTACCAACCGGTTTTCGCACAAGATTCAGGTTGATTTTGCGTACCAGCGCGTCGAGGACGTGCCGGCCGGCTGCTCTGCGCCGGATGGTCGGACCAAGCCGCTGGGCACCGCGCACGCGGTGTATTGCTGCCGCGACATCGTGAAGGAGCCTTTCGCGGTCATCAATGCCGACGACTTTTACGGCGCGTCTGCGTTCAAGCAACTGTACCAGTACCTGACCGCACATGCCGACACGGGAGAACCACACCCATACTGCATGGCGGCCTACGCGCTGCACAACACGGTCAGCGAGCACGGCTCGGTGTCGCGCGGCGTGTGCGAGGGCGATGCGCAGGGCTATTTAAGGGGCGTGGTCGAGCGCGTGCGCATAGAGCGCGTGGATGGCGGCCTGTGCGCCATCGAGGGCGACGAGGTGCTGCCGCTGGGCGAGGACACGCCGGTGTCCATGAATACCTGGGGCTTCACGCCGACCATCTTCCCCTATATCGAAATGGAGCTGCGCGGCTTCTTGCGCCGTCCGCAGGGCGATCCGTTCAAGGCGGAGTGCTTCCTGCCCACGGTGGTGGAGCGTATGCTCGAGCGCAGGCAGGCCACCGTGCGCATGCTGATGGCCGAGGATCGCTGGATCGGCATCACCTATCCTGAGGACAAGCAGCCTGCCAAGGAGCAGATCCGCGCGCTGATTGCCGCAGGCCAATATCCCGACGCGCTGTGGCGCTGACCTGAAAGGGGAGCAGGCATGTCAACCGAGCAGGACAACAGGGCAATCACGCAGGCGGCGGCGCAATTCGCAGGTGGGCAAGCGATCGAAGGCATCATCCGCCACAATGTGGGGCACATTAACCAGACATACATCGTCACGCTGGGTGATGGGCAGCGCATGGTTTTGCAGCGCATCAACACGCAGGTGTTTCCCGAGGCGGTCGAGCTGGTGCGCAATATCGCGCTGGTCACCGAATTTTTGCGCGAGAGGCTAGCCGAGCAGGGCGGCGATCCCGCGCGCGAGACGCTTTCGCTGATGCCCACGCCGGAGGGCAACCCCTTCTATATGGACGAAACCGGCGGGCTGTGGCGCGCGTTTCCGTTTATCGAGGGTACGACCAGCGTGATGCGCGTAGAGGCCGCATCGCAGCTGTATCAGGCGGGACGCGCGTTTGGTCGGTTTCAAAACCTGCTCAACGATTTTCCGGCCGAGCGGCTGTTTCCGGTTATTCCGCACTTTCACGACACCGGCATGCGCTATGCCACCTTTGAACAGGCCGCGAAAGAGGACGCGCTGGACCGCGCGAAAGATGTAGCGGATGAGATCGCGTTCGTCCGCGCGCGCGCAAAGGACGCGGGGCTGCTGCAAAGCCTGCTGGACAGCGGCGAACTGCCGCTGCGCGTGACGCACAACGACACGAAGATCAACAATGTGCTGATGGACGTGACCACTGGCGAGGCGGTGTGCGTGGTCGATCTGGACACCGTGATGTCTGGTTCGATGCTGTTCGACTTTGGCGACGCGATCCGCTCCGGTTGCAATACCGCCGACGAGGACGAGCGCGACCTGGACAAAGTGCGATTCAGCCTGGACTTCTATCGCGCATTCGCGCGGGGTTTTTTGGAACAGATCGGCGCGGCCATGACCGCAAAAGAAAAGGAGCTGCTGCCCTTTTCTGCGCGCATCATGACCTATGAATGTGGCATGCGATTCCTCACCGACCACCTGCGCGGCGACGTGTATTTCCACATCGAGCGGGCAGGGCAAAACCTGGACCGCGCGCGCACACAGTTTAAGCTGGTCGCCGAGATGGAGCGTGCGCAGCAGGCGATGCTGGACGTCCAGCGAGAGATATTTGCTGCCAACAGCGCAAAGGAGGATGCCTGATGAGCACAATTCCCGCGGTATGCCCGCGTTGCGGCGCGGTGCACCAACTGACGCCCGATGCGCTGCCGGAGATGCTGGTTTGTGCATGCGGCGCGCAATTGAGGCCGGAGTCCCACGGCGCAGCGGTGCTGCTCAACGAGACCACGCCGGAGCAAGCGCGAACCGAGAAGCCCGAAGTGCAGGCGCTGTTGACGCAGGCCGAAGCCGAAAAGCAGCCCGACAAGCGGTATGCGCTCTATCAAAAGGCGCTGATGCTCGATCCGGACAGCTTTGCGGTGCGCTGGGCATTGCTGATGCACGGTCGGCTGCACGAGTGCGTGAAGCGTCCGGGCGATTTTTCGGTGATCAAATGCTATCTGCTGCACCTCTATGAAGAGTCGGGCGCCTACAAAGAGGAAAAGCGGCGCGCAGTGACCGAGGAATTGTTCCACAGTGCCGATCTGACCGATGTGCTGACTCGCGGCGGCGATGCGCAGCGCACGATGCAAGCCTATTTGCAGCAGCTATCCCAAGATTATATCGCGCTGTTCTTGCGCGGCCGCACAGAGATTTCGCATCACATGTTTGGCTTTGCCCGCCCGCAGGACGATATCGCCAAACTGTGCGCCACGGTGGTGGCAGGCATGCGCGGGCGCGTGCTGCGCGACCAAGAACTGACCGAGGAGCAGCGCGATCAGCTGCACCGCGCGTTGGGCGCGGCGTTCGAGCGCGAGTTCCCAGGCAAGGCGGGCCTGCTGGTGACCGCGCTGGATGAGCCGGAGCAGCCGCGCAAGGGCTGGAGGCTCTTTGGCTAAAAAATGAAGAAACGCAAACAAAACAAAAAAGCCCCGGCGCGCGATGTCGCACGGCAGGCCGACGAGGAGGCGCGCATTCTCGCGTCGCTGGAGGGCACGCTGGAGCCACGGCATGCGAGGCGACACGTAGGGCACTTTGTGGTGGGGCTGTTTCGTTGGCTGGTGTACGCCGCGCTGGGTGCGCTGTGCATCGGCATCTTCTATATCGCGGTCATTCTGGGCGAGACGCCGGAGCTGGTCGCCGCGCAACAGGAAAACAAGTCGCTCATCGAGATCGCTGCGCTGCCCGAGCTGCCCCTGGGCGGCCTGGAGAGCACCGATCTGGCGCAGCTCAGTCAGGCCTTTCCGGGGCCGCTGGCATCGCTGCCCGCTGACCAGGGCTTCACCATCGTGCGCGGTGTCGCCGAGGATGTGCGCATCCCGGGCGCGCAAAAGCCTTGCCGCGTGGTGGCCATCACGTATGAGCACCCCGGGCTGACGTCGCAGGTCGCGCTGGTCAGCGCCACGCCCACAGACTACCTTAAGCGCTTTGAGCAGGCGGGTTTTTCGCTGGAGCCGCTCCAGGTGGCGCTGTCCACCATGCCCGCCACCGCGATGCGCTTGCCCGACCGCCAGGTATGGGTGGCGAACCAAGGCGGATGCGTGTATTCGCTGGAGGCGCCACTCGAGATGGAGAGCATCAGCTCGGTCGCACCCTGGGTGACGCTGCGGACGGATGGGGAGTGAGGATCCGCATAACATAAAAAACCGGTTCACATGAGCCGGTTTTTTTGTGCTTGAGATTTACTTCACCAGCACCACCATCAGGTCGTTGACATTCGTGCCGGTCGGGCCGGTGACCAGCAGTGCGCCGGTCTGCTCCAGCAGGTGGAAGGAATCGTTGTCGGCCAGCGTGTCGGCGATCGACAGGCCTTGGCAGGCGCACGCGGCGCAGAACGCCCCGGTGACGATGCCGCCGGCAGCTTCGGTGGGGCCGTCTGTGCCGTCCGAGCCAACCGAGAAGATCGCCACGTCCTCCAGCCCCGCGATGCCCGGCGCCGCGGCCAACGCCAGCTCCTGGTTACGGCCGCCCAGGCCAGTGCCGTGCAGGTGCACCACAGTCTCGCCGCCCAATACCACCGCGCACGGCGGCGCGATCGGCTGGTCGCTCAGGCGGATCTGTCGCGCGATGGCGGCCAGGAAGCCACCCGCGTCGCGCGCTTCGATGTCCAGCGTGGTGGTGAGCAGCAGCGGCTGATAGCCGAGCTGTTTCGCCGAGGCCATCGCGGCTTCGCACAGCGCCTGCACGTTGCCGGTGATTTCGGTGGTGACGTTGTCCAGCGCCTTGGGCGTCTCACGGCCCAGTGCGGCGAGCACGTGGTCGGGCAGCGACAGGCCATATTTTTTCACGATGCGCAGCGCGTCCTCCGACGTGCTCTGGTCGGGGTAGGCCGGGCCCGAGGCGATGGCATCTAGCGGATCGCCCAGCACGTCGCTGAGCACGATGGACAGCACCTTCGCCGGCGCGCAATGCAGCGCGAAGTGCCCGCCCTTGACCGAGGACAAGTGCTTGCGAATGGTATTGAGCTCGACAATGTCGGCGCCGCAGGCCAGCAACTGTCGGGTGACGCCCGCGATATCGGCCAGCGTGACGCCCGGCGCGGGCAGCTCGAACAGCGCGGAGCCGCCGCCGGAGACCAGGAACACCACCACGTCGTCGGCGCTTAGCCCCTCGGTGAGCTCCAGCGCAAGGTTCGCGCCCTCCACGCCGTTGGCATCGGGGACCGGATGTCCGGCTTCCACGATGGTCATGCGCGGCAGCGCGCCGCCGCTGTGCCCGTACTTGGTGATCACCACGCCGCTGTCCACGCTGTCGCCCAGCACGCGCGACGCGGCCGACGCCATGCGCCAAGCGGCCTTGCCGATGGCAACTACGCGGACATGGTCGGGCAGGGCGCGGCCGGAGAGCGCACGCTCCACGGCCGCCTCGGGCAGTACCGCTTCGATGGAATCATGAATAATTTTGTGGGCATCATCCATTAAGGCCATGGCAAAGACCTCCCGCTTGTTTACTGTCTCTATCATACCACAAGCGCGCAGACGAACAAAGTGGCTTTTGGGGCGCGTTACAGCGGCTTGCCTCCGGCGCGCAGCCAGGGCAGGATGCGCCGCGCCACCGGCAGCAGCGCGCAGCCGATGAGCACGCTAAAAAGCGCCTGCAATGCATTGGGCAGGATCGCGCCCGCCGCCATCGCCCAGCCGA
>JAVBUY010000164.1:0-5741 GCA_031554855.1 Eubacteriales bacterium | reverse complement strand
GCCCGAAGCCAAGCAGGCGCTCTACAACATGAAGCATGAGATCGCCAACGAGCTGGGCATCAACCTGAAGCAGGGCTACAACGGCGACCTGCCGTCCCGCCAGGCTGGCTACATCGGCGGCTACATGGTCAAGCGCATGATTGAGCAGGCCGAGCGCGCCATGAGCGGCAAGTAATCCATTGGTTTTATTCCCGGGCCTTTGGCGCATCATGCATCAGCATGATGCGCTTTTGCTGTGTCCGAGCCGAGGTGAGTTTTTGCATGGCCGCAAAAGGCGATGCCGACTGGCATGCAGTTTTTGGCTTGCGGCGATGGAAAATTCATGCTATCATGCACGAAAGCCTTGACAGGCACATAGGGATAGTGGATCATCGCTTTATTACGGTGAAGCGATGAATTATCACGATTTCGGAGGGGCCGACATGCAGTACCGAGACCGACAAATCCCCGAGGGCATGCGCGACACGCTGCCCGCGCAGTGCGCCGCGAAGCGCGCGCTGGAGCGCGGTCTGTGCGATGGATTCGCGCGCGCCGGATATCGGGAGGTTGAAACGCCGCTATTGGAGCGCTATGATACCTTCGCGGGCGGCATCGATCAGCGGCTGATGTGGAAAACCACCGGCCGCGATGGGCGCATCTTGGCGGTGCGACCGGACAACACGACGCCGGTGGTGCGCATGGCGGCGACGCTGCTGGGCGACGCGCCGCTGCCGCTGCGGCTGAGCTATGTGCAGGAAGTGGTGGAGTTTCCGCTGGGTGAGCACCCGCGCGACTGCCAGAGCGCGCAGGCGGGCATTGAACTTCTCGGCGAGGCTTCGCCGGACGCCGACGCCGAGGTCATCGCGCTGGCGATCGAGGCGCTGGAGAAGAGCGGGCTGAAAGAATTTCAGATCGACATCGGTCAGGTCGATTTTTTCAAGGGCATGATGGAGGAAAGCGGGCTGACCGCCGCCGAGCAGGAGCGCCTGCGCGCCTATGTGGAGCAAAAAAGCATGCTGGACATGGCGCTGATGCTGCGCAATATCGAAGCGGGCGAGGGCATCAGCCGCCGGATCATGCAGCTGCCCGCGCTCTACGGCGGCGAGGAGGCGCTCTCCGCCGCCCGCCAGATCACCAAGTCTCCCCGCGCGCTGGCTGCGCTGGCGCGCATCGAGCAGGTGCTGGCGGCGCTGAACGACTACGGCGTGGCGCGCTACGTGTCCATCGACCTGGGTATGGTGCATGCCATCGACTACTACACCGGCATCATTTTTCGCGGCATGACCGCGCACCTGGGTCGCCCGTTGCTGTCCGGCGGGCGCTACGACTCGCTGCCCGTCACCTTTGGCAGACCGCTGAACGCCATTGGCTTTGGGCTGAACGTGGAGCAGCTGATGATCGCACTGGAACGACAGGGCGACGCGACGCCAGCCGCCCAGCCTGCGCTGTGGATCGGCTATGCGCCCTCGGCGCGGGCCGCGGCGGTGCGCATGGCGCAGACACTGCGCGCGCAGGGCGAGACCGTGGCCATGTGCTATGCGGCGGACGAGCAGGCGCTGCAAGACACCGCGTGGCAGCAAGGCGCGCGGCGGGCGCTCTACATCGACCAAGGCGGCGCGGAGAGGGAGGTGCGGCTATGAAGCACCTGAGCCAAGAACCGGTGGTCACCATCGCGCTCGCGAAGGGGCGGCTGGCAGAACAGGCGATGGCGCTGCTTGAGGCGGTGGGCATCGATTGCAGCGAGCCGCGCAATCCGGGACGCAAACTGGTGTTTCAGGACGCGGCGCACGGCTATCGCTTCATGCTGGTCAAGCCCGGAGACGTGCCCACCTACGTGGAGCACGGCGTCGCGGACATCGGCGTGGTGGGCAAGGACACGCTGCTGGAAGAAAACCGGCCGCTCTACGAGCTGATCGACCTGGGTTTCGGCGCGTGCAGGCTGTGCATCTGTGGTTTTCCCGGGCAGTCGCCGCGTGGCTCATCGCGCGCCGACTTCCGCGTCGCCACCAAGTATCCGCACATCGCGCGCGGCTTCTACAGTGCGCTGGGGCAGAACATCGAGATCATCAAGCTCAACGGCTCGGTGGAACTCGGCCCCATCGTCGGCCTGTCGGATGTGATTCTGGACATCGTGGAATCGGGCGGCACGCTCAAGGCCAACGGCCTGGAAGTATTGGAAGAGATCAGCCCGGTATCGGCGCGCATGGTGGTCAACGTGGTGTCGCTTAAGACCCGCGGCGAGAAAATCCGCGCGCTGATGACCGCGCTGGAAAGGCAATTACAGGAGGGCAACGCATGATACCGATTCTACAGGCAAGCGACCGCGCGGCGCTGGAACAGCGCCTGCTGTCGCGCTCGCAGTTGGAGGATGCGCAGGTCACTGAGCGCGTGAAGGCCATTGTGGCCGCTGTGCGTGAGCGGGGCGACGCGGCGCTGCTCGATTATACCAAGCAATTTGACAAGGCGGACCTGACGCCCGCAACACTGCGCGTGACCCGCGCGGAGATCGATGCAGCGTATGCTGCCGCCGACGCCGACTGGGTCGCGTCGATGCGCGAGGCGGCCAAACGCATCACCGCCTTCCACGAAAAGCAAAAACAGCGCACCTGGATCGACTTTGACGAACAGATGGCGCTGGGGCAGATGGTGCGGCCGCTGGCGAGGGTGGGTGTGTACGTGCCCGGCGGCACGGCGGCCTATCCGTCGTCTGTGCTCATGAACGTATTGCCCGCGCGCGTTGCCGGTGTGCCGGAGATTGTGATGGTGACGCCGCCCGCGCCGGACGGCAGCGTGAATAACCCGCTGACGCTGGTCGCCGCCGACATCGCCGGGGTGGATGCGGTCTATAAGATCGGCGGCGCGCAGGCCGTTGCGGCGCTGGCGTTTGGCACGGCGACCATCCCGCGCGTGGACAAGATCGTCGGCCCGGGCAACATCTACGTCGCCAACGCCAAGCGCGAGGTGTTCGGGCACGTGGGCATCGATATGATCGCCGGACCGTCGGAGGTGTTGGTGATCTGCGACCGCAGCGCGAACCCGGCCTATGTGGCCGCCGACATGCTCTCGCAGGCCGAGCACGACCCGCTGGCCGCGTCGGTGGTGGTGACCATCGACCAGGGCATGGCGGAGCGCGTTGCGGCGGAGGTGGAGCGTCAGGTGGCGTTGCTGCCCCGCACCGATATCGCGCGGCAGTCGCTGGTCCGCTATGGCGTCATCATCGTGTGCGCCGATTTGGAGGAGGCCGCCGAGGTCGCGGACCGCGTCGCGCCGGAGCACCTCGAACTCGCAGTGGCCGACCCATTCGCGCTGCTGGGCAGGATTCATAACGCGGGCTCGATCTTCCTCGGTCACTATGCGCCCGAGCCGCTGGGCGATTACTACGCAGGGCCCAACCATGTGCTGCCTACCAGCGGCACCGCGCGGTTTTTCTCCGCGCTCAATGTGGAGGATTTTACCAAGAAGAGCAGCTTGATCTACTACACGCGGGATGCGCTGCAGCAGGCCGCGCCCGACGTCGTGCGGTTGGCGAGGGCTGAAGGGCTGGACGCCCACGCCAACGCGGTCGCCATCCGATTCGAGGAGGAATGAGCATGCGAGAGGCCACCATTGAGCGCAAGACCAAGGAGACCGATATTACGCTGACGCTGGCGCTGGACGAAGCGAAAGACAGCGGCATCGCCACCGGCGTGGGCTTTCTGGATCACATGCTGGAGGCGTTCGCGCGATTTGCGGGGTTTGGACTGACGGTGCGCTGCCAGGGCGATCTGTACGTCGATGCGCACCACACCGTCGAGGACGTGGGCATTTGCCTGGGGCAGGCGATCAAACAAGCGCTGGGCGACAAGGCGGGCATCCGCCGCGTGGGGCAGGCCAGCGTGCCCATGGACGAGGCGCTGGCCACCGTTGTGCTGGACATGAGCGGCAGGCCGTACTTGGTGTTTGATGCGAAGTTCACCAAGCTGGCGCTGGGCGAGATGCCCACGCAGCTCATCGAGGAGTTCTTTCGCGCGGTGTCGAGCAGCGCCGCCATGACGCTGCACCTGGCCGTGCCCTATGGCCGAAACGATCACCACAAAGCCGAGGCGCTGTTCAAGGCATTTGGCCTGGCGATGCAGGACGCCTGCCGTCTCGATGCGCGCATTGTCGGCGTGCTATCGACCAAGGGGGCGCTATGATCATCTATCCCGCGATTGACATGAAGGGCGGACGCTGCGTGCGGCTGCTCAAGGGCCGCGCCGAGGACATCACCGACTATGGCGATCCTGTGGCGGCGGCGCGGCGCTGGCAGTCCGAGGGTGCGCAGTGGCTGCACGTGGTGGACCTGGACGGCGCGTTCACCGGCGACGCGCGCAACCTGGACAGTGCCCAGCGCATCGCCGAGACTGTCGGGCTGCCGGTGCAGCTGGGCGGCGGCATCCGCACGATGGCCGAAATCCGTGACCGGCTGGAGAAGCGCGGCATCGCGCGTGTCATCCTAGGCACGGTGGCCATCGAGCAGCCCGAGCTGGTGCGCGAGGCCTGCGCAGCGTACCCGGGGCGCATCGCCTGCGGCATTGACGCAATGGGCGGGCAGGTGGCGGTGCGCGGCTGGGTGGAGGATAGCGGCGTGTCGGCCATCGAGCTGGCGCTGACCATGCGCGAGATGGGCGTCGCCGACGTGATCTATACCGACATTGCGCGCGACGGCACGCTGGCTGGTCCGAATGTGACCGAGACCGAAGCGCTGGCTAAAGCGACCGGCATGTGCATCATCGGTTCGGGCGGCGTGAGCAGCCTGGATGACATCGGCGCGTTGCGCGCGGCGGGCTGCGCGGGCGCGATCTGCGGCAAGTCCCTGTATAACGGAAATTTCACGCTGGGCGAGGCGATCGCCATAGCGAGCAAGTGAGGGAGCGGCATGGATATTTCGAGCGTCAAGTTTGATGAGAAGGGCCTGGTGCCTGCCATCGCGCAGGATGCGAGCGACGGCACGGTGCTGATGCTGGCCTATATGAACGCGGCCTCGCTCCAGGCGACGATCGACAGCGGCTACGCGACCTACTGGAGCCGCAGCCGAAATGCGCTGTGGAAAAAGGGAGAAACCAGCGGCCATCTGCAAAAGGTGATGGGCATGCGCTATGACTGCGACGGCGACGCGCTGCTGCTCACCGTGGAACAGACCGGCCCCGCGTGCCACACCGGCGAGAGGTGCTGCTTTTTCAACACCATCATAGAAGGCGAAATCCCGCCGACCAGCGCCGTGCTTCAGGATGTGTACGCAGTGATCCAAGATCGCATGGCGCACCCGAAAGAAGGCAGCTACACCAACTATCTGCTGGCCAAGGGCGTGGAGAAGATCGCCAAGAAGGTTGGCGAGGAAGCGACCGAAACCGTGATCGCCGCGATCCAGAACGACGCGGATGCGCTGTGCTACGAGGCCGGCGATCTGTGCTACCACTTGCTGGTGCTGCTGGCCGAGCGGGGGGTTCCCCTATCGAAACTGTGGCAGGAACTGGCCTCGCGTCGGTAGGCGAAAAAAACCCAAATGTACGCATGCAAAATGCCGGAAAGTTATTGACAAAGCGGCGTGTTCACGGTAAGATAAAGAACGCCGCTTGCTCGAGGAGCGGCGCATCCAGCAAGGGAGCATAGCTCAGCTGGGAGAGCATCTGCCTTACAAGCAGAGGGTCACAGGTTCGAGCCCTGTTGTTCCCACCATATGGCCCGGTAGTTCAGTTGGTTAGAATGCCAGCCTGTCACGCTGGAGGTCGAGGGTTCGAGCC
>JAVBUY010000196.1:0-3323 GCA_031554855.1 Eubacteriales bacterium | reverse complement strand
GAGGCGGTGCGCGCCATGGCCCCCGGGGCACAGGTGCAGTCGCTGCACATCGCCGATCCCTAAGGCGGCAGCGACCGTGACTATGCCGATTGCGCGGCGCAGATCGAACAAGAGCTTGAACAGCGGTTGCCCGCCATCCTGGAGAGCACCACATGAGCGCGTGCACCAGCTTTGCGCCGGTGTATGCGCCCGATGCGCGTGCGCTGGTGGTGGGCAGCATGCCCGGCGTCCAATCGCTGACCGTGAGGCAATACTACGCGCACCCGCGCAACGCATTCTGGCCGATCCTGTTCGGCTTATGGGGGCATGAACCGCCCGACGATTACGGCGAGCGCCTTCGGTTCCTGACCGGGCGCGGCATCGCGCTGTGGGACGTGGCGCACACTTGCCAGCGAGAGGGCAGCCTGGACATCGCGATGCGCGCAGTGGCGCCGAACGACTTCGCGATGCTGTTTGCCGCCGCGCCGGGCATCACGGAGGTATTTTGCAATGGCGGAACCGCATATGCGCTCTATGCGAGGCTGGTGCAGCCGCATTTCCCGCAGATAGCGGTCACACGACTGCCCTCAACCAGTCCGGCGCTGACGATGCCGATTCCACAAAAGCTGGAGGCCTGGCGTGCGCTTTCTGCCGCGCTGACAGATAGAAAGGCGTGATTGCATGAGCATGAATATGGTGGCGATCATTCAAAAGACCAAGGACGGACAGCCGCTGACCCGCGAGGAGATCGCCTATGTGGTGCGCGGCGCGGCGGATAACAGCCTGCCCGATTATCAATTGGCGGCGTGGCTGATGGCGGTGTGCTTTCGCGGCATGACGCCGCAGGAGACCGCCGACCTGACCATGGAAATGGTGCACTCCGGCGACGTGGTCGATCTGTCGGCCCTCGACGGCGTGTGCGTGGATAAGCACTCGACCGGCGGCGTGGGTGACACGACTACGCTGGTACTGGTGCCACTGGTGGCGGCATGCGGCGTGCCGGTGGCCAAGATGAGCGGGCGTGCGCTGGGGCACACCGGCGGTACGCTGGATAAGCTCGAGAGCATCCCAGGCATGCGCATCGACCTGTCGATCGAGGAATTCATTGCGCAGGTCAAGCGCATAGGCTGCGCGGTGGTGGGGCAGACGAAGGCGCTGGCCCCCGCAGACAAGCGGCTGTACGCACTGCGCGACGTGACCTGCACTGTGGATTCGATGCCGATGATCACCGCGAGCATCCTATCGAAAAAACTGGCGGCGGGCACCGAGGCCATCGTGCTGGATGTCAAGACCGGCAACGGCGCGCTGATGCGCACGCTGCAGGACAGCATCGCGCTGGCGGAGAGCATGGTGCGCATCGGCAAGCTGGCGGGCAAGACCACGCTGGCGCTGGTCACCGGCATGGACGAGCCGCTGGGCTCGCACATCGGCAACGCGCTGGAGGTGAAGGAGGCCATCGACGTGCTGGCCGGACGCACTGCGGGGCCGCTGCTGGAGGTGTCGCTAACGCTGGGCAGCCAGATGCTGGTGGCCGGACAGCGCGCGCAAAACCTGGGCGAGGCGCGCGCGATGCTGCGCGAGGCGTTGGACAGCGGCAAAGGCCTGGCCAAGCTGGCCGAGATGATCGCCGCGCAGGGCGGCGACGCGCGCATCACCGAGGATTTGTCGCGTCTGCCGCAGGCGGCGCACCAGGTGCCGGTGCCCGCGCTCAAAGCGGGCTTCATCGACCACATGGACACCGTGGCCATTGGCTACGCGGCGCACACGGTGGGCGCGGGGCGCGTCACCAAGGACGACCCGCTTGATCCAGCCGTGGGCATCGTGATGCAAAAGCGCATCGGCGATGCCGTGATGCAGGGCGAGGCCATCGCCGTGCTATATGTCAACGACTTGCATACCGTCCAGCAGGCTATCGAGCAGATACAGCAAGCGGTGGTGATCGGCGATCAGCCGGTCGCGCCGCCGCCGCTGATCCACGCGGTGGTCATGCCCGATGGGGTGCAATACTTAGCCTAACCGACCCGACGGAGGAGTGCAATGCCACGAGTTAGCATCATTCTGCCTGCCTATAATGCCGAACCCACATTGGAGCGCACAGTGCGCTCGCTGACCAGCCAGTCCCTGACCGATATCGAAATCATCCTCATCGACGACGGATCGACCGACAACACCTTCGCGCTGGCACAGCAGTTGGCGGCGGGCGATCCGCGCATGCGCGTGCTGAACCAACCCAATGGCGGCGTGGGAGGCGCGCGCAGCACCGGCCTGGATGCTGCGACCGGCACATACATTGTGTTTGTCGATGCCGACGATGCGCTGGACGACTGTTTGGCCGAGCTGGTGGCGCGCATGGACGAAAGCGGCGCGGACATCTTGTTCTTTGGCGAGACCATCGAGAGCAAGCGCATCAAGGCACATCCGCTGCGTGTGCCGGAGGGCGCATATTCTGGCGAGGAACTCAAGCCGTTCATCGATGCGCGGCGCATTCCCTGGGTTGTCTGGGGCAAGGTGTTTCGTCGCGCGCATATCGACGCGCTGCGATTCGTGCCGGGCATGTTGAGCGGCGATGACGCGCTGTTCTGTCTGCATGCGATCAGTACTGCGACACGCTTCTATGTGCTGCCCGCCCCCTACTACCGGCATGTGCGCAATACCGGCTCGATCTTCCGGCGCTATCATCCGCGCCGCATCAGCAATGTCACCGAGGCCTGCGCGTATCTGAATCGCCACTTCACCGACACGGCCAAGGCTGCGACCGATGTGGGCAGCATGGTGGGATATCTGTACCTGGCGCTGATTGCCGAGGCCTGTCAGAACGAGTTTTATGTAGGGTGTCCGCATAAGGCGGCGGCACGCCGCTGGGCGATCCGCGCGCTGCTGTCTGAGCCTGCGGTGCAGGCAGGGATCTGGCGCGCCAGACGGTTGATCTGGCATCCGGGCGCGAAGTGTCGCCTGCTGCTGTTCGCCGCGCGAAATAGGCTGGTACGCTTCCTGCTGGCCAGGGCGCGCCCTGCCGCGAAGCGCATGCACCAAATTTCCGCTTGACATTCGCTCTGTCGCGGCCTATACTGAATCAAATTCATACCAACAACCGAAATGAAGGGGAAGAGTACTCCGCTGGCAACCTCCAAGAGAGCACGCGCCGTGGCTGCAAGCGCGAGCGAGGCGAGGCGGACGAAGACCACCCCCGGATCGGACGCAAGGAGAAGCGATACCGTCTCCATTCGAGAGGTTTTGACAAACAGGGTGGAACCGCGGGCTCACGCTCGTCCCTACAGGGACGGGCGTTTTTTATGTATATAGAATGAGTGCAGGAGGACATCTATATGAAAATTCATCTGCAA
>JAVBUY010000075.1:0-6736 GCA_031554855.1 Eubacteriales bacterium | reverse complement strand
CGGACTACATGGTGGTCGATTCGATCCAGACCATGTACCGCCCCGAGATGGCCTCCGCGCCGGGCAGCGTATCGCAGGTGCGCGAATCGGCGGCGGTGCTGATGCGCCTGGCCAAGACCAGCGGCTGCGCGGTCTTCCTGGTGGGGCATGTGACCAAGGAGGGCGCCATTGCCGGACCGCGCGTGCTGGAGCACATGGTGGACGCGGTGCTGTATTTCGAGGGCGACCGCCAGCACGAATACCGCGTGCTGCGCGCCGCCAAGAACCGCTTCGGGTCGGTCAACGAGCTGGGCATCTTCCAGATGCACGAGAACGGCATGGTGGAGGTGCCTAACCCCTCGGAGATGCTGCTGAGTGCCCGCGCGAAGGACGTTGCCGGATCGGCGGTGTGCTGCGGGCTGGAGGGCACACGGCCCATGCTGGTCGATGTGCAGGCGCTGGTGTCGCAGACTGCCTATGGCACGCCGCGCCGCACCACCAACGGATTTGAGCTGGGCAGGCTGGCGCTGCTGCTCGCCGTGCTGGAGAAGCGCGCCAAGCTGCCGCTGTACAACCAGGACGTGTACATCAACGTAGCCGGAGGGCTGGAGTTGACTGAGCCCGCTGCCGATCTGCCGCTGTGCGCGGCGGTCGCATCCTCGCTGCGGGATATCGTGATCCCGCCGGATTGGGCCATGATGGGCGAGGTGGGCTTGGCGGGCGAAGTGCGCGCCATCGGCCAGGCCGAGCGCCGCCTGTCGGAGTGCCAGCGCTTGGGCTTTAAGGCCTGCGTGCTGCCGCGAGAGAACATGAAGCACCTGCGCGCGCCGGAGGGACTGAAGCTCTACGGCGTGGATACATTGTCGGAGGCGCTGGCTATCCTGCTAGGATAGGGCGCTGCATAAACCTGGAGGATCGGTGCACAATAGGGTAACTGGAACAAGAAAAGAGAGTGATGCGTGTGAAAAACCCTGTGGTGAAGCGATGGCTGAGATGGGTCATAACGGTGATGGGAACGGCGATTGGTACCGGTTTGGCGGCGCTAGTGGTGCGCGGGTGGCAGCTATTGGCGCGCGGTTCGGCACGCATCCCCCAGCCGTCCAACTGGATGCTGCTGGCGGTGTACGTGACGCTGACAATTCTAGCCCTTATTCTGACATTTATCTATGCGCCCAGGCTGATCGAGGGATTTACGCGGTTGGTCGGCAGAATTGAGCGCACGCTCGACGCGACGCCGATGTCGCAGGTTGTGCTGGGCGCACTGGGCCTGTTGGTGGGCCTGGGCATCGCGGCGCTGGTGTCCTCGCTGTATCGCTTTGGCGATCTGACGGTGCTGTCCATCGCGCTGTCGGTGCTGACCTATATGGCGCTCGGGTATCTGGGCGTGTCGCTGGCGACGCGCAGATGGAAGGAGTTCCCCCTGCTGTCCAAGCGCGGCGAACGCCAGCGGGTCGCGCCGCCCAGCGTCAGTGGCGCGCCGCCGAAGATTCTGGATACCAGCGTGATCATCGACGGGCGCATTTTTGACATCAGCAAGACCGGCTTTGTGGAGGGCATGCTGACCATTCCGCAATTTGTGCTCGACGAGCTGCGGCATATCGCCGACAGCAGCGACGCGATGCGCCGCACGCGCGGTCGCCGCGGGCTCGATGTGTTGCAGCGCATGCAGAAGGAACTGGGGCTGCCCATCCATATCGACGACACCGACTTTGACGACACCGAGGAAGTGGACGTCAAGCTGCTCAAGTTGGCGCAGCAGATTGGCGGCATCGTGGTGACCAACGACTACAACCTGAACAAGGTGGCCAGCGTGACCGGCGTGAAGGTGCTCAATATCAACGAGCTGGCCAACGCGGTCAAGCCGGTGGTCATGCATGGCGAGGAAATGACTGTGCAGGTGGTGCGCGAGGGCAAGGAGCCTGGCCAGGGCGTGGCCTACCTGGACGACGGCACGATGATCGTGGTGGACAACGGCCGCCGCTGCGTGGGCGAGACGGTGGAGGTGGTGGTCACCACCGTGCTACAGACCGCTGCAGGGCGCATGATCTTCACCAAGCTCAAGGGCATGGACAAAGTAGGCTAGGGCGTGTTTCAAAACTCCGAAAAGTGCCATTTCCTCGTCGGTTTCCGCCTGGCGTAGCGCCACTACGCCGCGCTCCACCCCTCCTAGAACTGGCGAAAACTCGCGGCAACTTGTACAATCTCCATTTTGAAACACACCCTAATTGATCTGGGACAATCATTCCCCGCGTCGCTTCGGCGAGCGGGGAATTTTTGTGAAGAGATAGGAGAAAAAACTGCTTTGAATTGCGATGTTTTTTCACCTGTGGTACAATGAGGCATATTTTCTCCAAGGAGTAAGTGTATGCATGCTATACCGCAATTCTTCGGCCACGACTCCCAGTTTGAACCCGGCATGGGCATCCCCAACTTCAGCCCGACGCATCTGACCTATCTGGCGATCGTGCTGGTGTTCATCGTGTGCTTTTCGATCGCGTTTCGCAAGTGGGCCAAGCCAACGCAGGAGCGCACCATCTGCGGCATGGCGATCGCGCTGATCGCGCTGGAGCTGATTCGCATGGGCTGGGGTGTGGCGATCGGTCACTTTGACCCCACGCAAATGCTGCCGCTGCACCTGTGCGGCATCATGGTGGTCACGATCCCGATTGCGGTGTTCTCCAAGAGCCCGCTGGCGCAGCAGTTCGCGTACTGCGGCATGTCCGGCGCGCTCATTGCGCTGATCACGCCCGACGGCCGGAACTACCCGCTCTGGCACATCCAGACGCTGCAATCGATTTGCACACATACGCTGCTCGTGCTGGTTCCGATCCTGATGCTGGTCGCCGGGCAATACCGGCCACAGATCAAGTGGCTGCCCGCATGCTTTGGCCTGCTGATCTGCGTGGCGTTTCTCGACGGCATCGTCAATACGATCATCGGCAGCAACTATCTGTTCATTTGCCAGGCGCCGCCCGCGACGCCAGCCGCGATCTACGAGCATTGGGTCGGTCGGCCATGGTATGTCGGGCTGCTGCTGCTGACGGTGTTCATCGTGTGGACGCTGATGTATGTGCCGTGGGAAATCGCCGCGAAAAAGCACATCGTCGAAGGATCCGAGGTGGAACAAACGGCTTGATTTTTTTCGGCATGTTCTCGCTCGCCGCTGCGCACACTACGCGCACAGCGAAAGGAGAATGTGCATGCGAAACGCGATTTTGTGCCTCTTTTTGGCCTGCGCGCTCATACTGAGCGGCTGCGCCACCAACAACCAGAGCGGGGGCAGCGGACAGCCGCTATTGCCCAGCGCAGACAAAAGCCCCATACCCACGCTGGGCGCGAACGGCACCGCCGGACCCGCCAGCGCCGACCGGACGATCAACGAACAGGTGCAGTTACCCGAGAAACTGCGCAAGGGCGCAAATGGCGAGCCGGAGCTGACGGTCTATGTGACCAGCAAAAAGCAGCTGGAAGACATGCCGCTGGAGAAATATCTGGAGGGCGTGCTGGCCGGTGAAATGAAGAACGACTGGCCGTTAGAGGCGCTCAAGGCGCAGGCCATGCTCGCCAGAACATTTGTGCTGCGGTTTCTGGAGGACAAGGAATCGAAGTACGCCGGCGCCGATGTGTCCACCGATATTGAGGAGGCGCAGGCCTACGACGCGTCTGGCGTCAACGACCGCATCCGCGACGCGGTGAAGCAGACGCGCGGCTTGGTGCTGCTGTCCGATGGCGAGTTTCCGTTCAGCTGGTTCCATGCGCACTCCGGCGGCATCACCGCGCAGGCCAAGGAAGGTCTGGAGTACGAGAAGCCCGAGCCGCCCTACATCCATCGCGTGAAGGGCATGGAGGGCGACCAGGCGCCTGCGGATGTCGCGAAATGGAGCGTCAGCTTTTCGGCAAATGAAGTGATGAAGGCCGCCGCCGAGCTGGGCGCGAAAGGCGGCAAGCTTGACAGCATCCAGATCGGGCAGCGGGGCGAGTCGGGTCGCGCGACGACGCTGGTGGTCAATGGCGACAGCATTCCCGCCGCGTCCTTTCGCATCGCGCTGGGCAGCACCAAGATGAAATCAACGCTGCTCGACGAGCTTGCGCTGGAGGGCGGACAGGTGAAGATCAGCGGGCGCGGCTATGGGCACGGCGTGGGCATGAGCCAATGGGGCGCGTACACGCTGGCGCAGCAAGGCTATAGCGCGGATCAGATTGTGCAGTATTACTTCAATAAGGTGAAGGTCGATCGGCTCTGGTGAACAAGCGAACAAAGGCCCACTTTGTGGATGATTTGAAGGCCGCCATAGAACATGGCGGCCTTTTTGACCCTAAATATCCGGATCGGGGAATTCGATATCCTCGCTCTTTTCACAATTGTCAAAGTTTTCGGCGTAATCGTGGATCTTGAAGTGCTCCAGGTAGCATCGCTGCCCGCCCGGGCGCTGTTCATCGACGCGGTAATAGAAATCGCGCACGGTGCCGTCGCCTTCAGCCACATCCTCGACAGGTCGCCCGAATGCAGCGGGGTCCAGGCCGGCGGCCTGTATCAGCGTCGCTTGCAGGTTGGCGTGCGAGATGGGCGCATCGGAGTAATCCAGCGGCACACCGGCGCTGCCCTTCGGCTTGTAGAAAAACGCGGTGGTCTTATAGGTGCTCAGCGGCGTGTAGGTGTCGGTTTCGCCATGGTCGCCGGTGATGACGATGGTAGCGTCGTCATAGAGCCCCAGCGCCTTCATCTGGTTGAAGTACTCGCGCAGCATGTGGAAACAGCCGCGCGTCTGCGTGAGCTCGTCGCTCTCGGATTGCGGCACCCGCTCGGCTTCGTCGGACAGTTCGTAGGCCGGATGGCTGCCATTGAGATGCAGAAATAGGAAGTTGCCCTTTTCGCTCTGCGTGGTGAGCCGATTGCGCAGCAGGCCCTGATAGAAACGGTAATCGTTCATTTGGTACGGCGCTTGTCCAACAGGCATTTTGCGCAGCGCGTCAAAGGCGTTGCTTGGCAACCAGAACGAGGCCTTGAGCGCATGGGGCATGAACCGATTGGCGGTCAGCAGCCCCATTTGCTGCATCAGCAAGGGCACGTCGAGCGCCACGCTGCCCGGATCGATATTGTCCGCCAGGCCGGTGATTTGCGATAAGTCGCCATAGCTGTACTTTTCCTGGATATAGAGCTTGGTGGTGTAGCCTGCCTCGCGCAGCGTCGGCAGAAACGGCGACTCGGCATATGCCTGCCGCATGTACTCGGATGGCGTCGTGTCAAAGAAGCAGAGCTTGCCGGTCAGCATGTACGGCACGGAGGGGAAAGTGCGCGCGTACATCGACGTATTGTCGCGATAATACGTGAAGCCCTCCAGGTCGTCGAAATAGTCCGCACCGTCGTTCCTGATGCCATCGATGTAGAGCGCGTCCATTCGGTCCAGCACAAAGACGAGAATGTTGTCCTTGGTGGACACCTCATAGAGTCCCTGCTCGGACAGAAAGCCCTTTCGTGCCTGAAAAATATCTTTGTCGGCGGTAGCCAGCGTGCCGACGAGCCCGGCGAGCTGCATGCCCACCAGCACCAGCGGAATCAGCAGCATCGCGCGCTGCCAAAGCGATCGCGACAGCCACCACAGCACCAGCGGCAATAACATGATGGTCTGCCAGAGCAGCAGGTTGAACACCGCGTGGGCGCGATAGTCGTCCCAAGGCACGGCACTGCCGTTGAGCTGGCCGAGCGGCAGATTGAGGAAGGTGCCTTGCAGATACCCCGCCACCAGCACGCCGAGCAGCAGCGAGAGCGCAATGTCCAGCACTCTGCCGCGCAGCACGGTCAGCATCGCGCATAGCACGACGGACGCGATCAGCCAGGTCAGCGCGAAAGGCGCGATGATCTCGCTGAGGAAAAAAGGCATGGAATTGTGGTTGCGCAGGAACAAATCCAGCATGCCAAAGAGCAGGAAGGTCAGCGTTGTGCCCAACGCGACCGGCAGGATCAGCGCCAGACGTGCGCGAAAAGTGCGCGCGTCATGCCAAAGATTGCGCGGAGAAGGGGTGCGTGCGGTTGGGTTTGGCAAGGTGGTTCGCTCCTTTACCCTGTGAGGTTACAAATCAGCCATCTGGATAGGTCATATCGATCTCTTCGATCTTGGTCCAGTTATCGAAATTTTCGGCGTAGTCGTGGATCTCGTAACGCTCGAGGTAGTGCCGACGATTGGGCGGCCAGATATCCACACGGTGATAGTGCGTGCGCACGACAGGGTCGCCCTCTTGCACATCATCAATCGGGACGCCAAACGGGCTTGGATCAAGATCGGCGGCCAGCGCGATTGTTGCCTGAAAATTCTCCAGCGAGGTCGGCGCGTCGGAGTAGTCCAGCGGTACATTGGCGTTGCCCCGGGGCTTGAAGAACAAAGCGGTCGTGCGGTACTCATCCAATGGGCGCTCGTTCTCCGCATTCTCATGGTCGCCCAGGATCAGGATGGTGGCGTCGTCATAGACACCCAGCGCCTTCATCTGCTTGAAGTATTCGCGCAGGATGTGGAAGCAGCCCATGGTCTGCTTGACTTCGTTGGTTTCATCCTCGCTGATCGGCCGCGCCTGCGCATCCATCCGGTACGGCGTGTGGCTGCCGTGCAGGTGGATATACGTAAAGTTGTTGCGCGCGGACTGCGTGGTCAGCCCCTGCTCCAGCAGGCGGTGATACAGGCGCATGTCGTCCAAGGCGTAGGGTTTCTGCCCGGCCAGCAGCTCCAGCACATCGCCCATCACATTGCTGGGCAGCCAGAAC
>JAVBUY010000151.1:0-14131 GCA_031554855.1 Eubacteriales bacterium | reverse complement strand
CAGCAGCACGCCGCCGTCCGCCAGCGCCTCGATGAACATATACACATACGCGGGGCCGCTGCCGCTTACCCCGATGACCGCCTCCATCTGGCGCTCGTCTACCCACAACGCGCGCCCGATTGCAGAAAACAGCGTTTGTGCCAGCTGCCTTTCGGCGTCCGAAAACCCAGTATCGCTTGACAGCGCAGTCATGCCCTCGCCCACCATCGCGGGCGTATTGGGCATCACGCGTAGGATGTGCGCGCTGGTGCCCAGGCCATCTTGCAGCATGCCCAGTGTCCAGCTGGACACGATGGACAGCAGCGGTTTGTGCGCCAGGTGTGGCTTGATCTCCTCGAGCACCGATGCGCAATAAATCGGCTTGACCGCCAGTACAATCACGTCGGCGCGCTGCACCAGTTCCACGTTGTCGCGCGCGATTTTGAGCTTCAGCTCATCGGCCAAGGCGCGCGGCAAGCCCGGCGCCACGTCGCTGATGATCAGGTTTTCCGGCGCGACAAAGCCCTGCGTCAGCAGTCTGCGAAAAATGGCCTGCGCCATGTTCCCTGCCCCAATGAAGCCAATGTTTTTCTTGGCCATGTTTTTTCCCTCCGCATCGGTTCGTTCCCTGTGGCATTATACCACGCCGCCGGGATAAAGCAAAGCGGCAACGCAAAAACGCTTTACATCGCCGCAATTTTGTGTTACAATCGTGCCTGTTCGTAGGGGCATGGTGTAATGGTAACACGTGGGTCTCCAAAACCTTTGTTGAGGGTTCGAGTCCTTCTGCCCCTGCCAAACGAAAAAGAACCGCCCATGTTGGTGGTTCTTTTCATTTGCGCAATTTTACGCCTCTTCCCCCATGCATTCCACTTGCACCTTCGCCTCTCTCAGCAGCTGCATGGAGAATTCATCGGGATACCCATGCTTATACACCACGCGCGAGATGCCCGCGTTGATCAGCATCTTAGTGCACAGCACGCACGGCTGATGCGTGCAATAGATCGTGGCGCCGTCGATACGAATGCCCAGTTTGGCGGCCTGGATGATGGCATTCTGTTCGGCATGCACCGCGTAGCACATCTCGTGGCGCGTGCCCGATGGGATATTCAGCTTCTGGCGCATGCATTCGCCGCGCTCTACACAGGTCTTGATGCCTGCTGGCGCGCCATTGTAGCCGGTGGTCATGATGCGCTTGTCCTGCACAATCACCGCGCCTATTTTGCGATTCTCCTGGTAACAGCTCGCCCAGGTCGCGATGACCTCCGCCATTTGCATGAACCGATGATCCCATTTGTCGAACATATGCGGCCTCCCAATGTATGTATGCAGGCAGTATAGCGCAGCTTCCTGCGCGCGTCAATCCTTCGCACATCAATCCCCCGATGCGCGCATAGCGTAGACAGGTGATGCACGTGAAGGCGAGAAAATCGCTGCTGGAACAAACCGCCGTACTGACCGGATCGAATCTTTTGGTGCGCATGCTGGGCTTCATCATGCGCATATGGTATTCGCGCGTGTTGGGCGCGGAAGCGATGGGCGTCCTGGAGCTGGCGACCTCCGCGCACCTGCTGCTGATCACGCCGGTGACCTCCGGGTTGCCGGTGGCGATGTCGCGGCTGGTGGCGCAGCGCCGCGATGCCCGTGACGACCAGGGCGCGTTGGTCATCCTGGCCGCCGGGCGCAGGCTGGTCTACCGCGTCTGTCGCGTGCTGTTCCCGCTCGCGCTGGTCCTGTCGCCCTGGATCGCCCGCGCGCTGGGCGATGAGCGCACGCTGCCCGCGCTGTGGGCTTTTTTGCCCTGCATGCTCATCCTGGGGCTGTCGGCGGTCTACAACGGCTACTGCTATGGGCAATCCAATACTTTTCCGCCCGCATTATCCGAGATCATCGAGCAGGCGCTTCGCTTCGGGGTGTCGGCGCTACTGCTCTTGTCGCTGCACAATGTCACCTTGGCTTGGCGCGCCGCGTTTCCGGCGGTAGCTACCGCCATCGGCGAAGCAGTCGGCGTCGCGCTGGTGATGTGGCTGATCCACCGTGGGCAGCCGAGGCTGCGCATCGGCGATGATCGAGAGGTGCAGCGAAAATTATTCCGCCTGGCGCTGCCCATGACGCTGGTCCGGCTGAGTGCGACCGGCATGCGCGCGCTGTCGGCCGTTATGATTCCCCTGCGCCTGATCGCTAGCGGGCTGATCCCCGCCGAGGCGACCGCGCGACTGGGCATGTTTCAGGGCATGGCCATGCCGCTGATGATGCTGCCGTCGGTATTCACTGGCGCTTTGGCGATGATCGCCGCACCGGCGCTGGCGGAGCGTCAGCAGCGCCCAGCGGCGTTGCGCAGTCTGTTTTACCGCCTGCTGCTGGCCGCTATTGGCATCTCGGCGGCGGCGATGGCAGTCGTGTATGGTGGTGCGGAGCTGTTCGCGCGCTATCTCTATCATCAACCCGAACTCACGCCGCTGTTGCGCGTGCTATCGCCGATGGTGGTGGTCTTTGGCGTGCAGCAGGTTACCGGCAGCATGCTGGCTGGCCTGGGCTTGCAACGCAAGGGGCTGATCGCCTCGCTGCTCGGCGCGGCCATGACGCTGCTTTTGACCTGGGTCCTGACCGCAGCGCCGCATTTGCGACTGTTTGGCTGCGCGTATGCGATGATCGCTGGGCAGACGCTGAGCGTCGTGCTGAATCTGAGCATGCTATTTGCCAATGTGCGCGAGCGGCAGGCGACTTAGGGCGACGGAATCTCCAGGTACTCGATGAGCACGCTGTAGAGCTTGTCGCCGATTCCCTGGATGCGGCGCAGCTCCTCCATCGCGCGAAATCCATCGTGTGATGCGCGATAGTCCACAATGCGCTGCGCGATGGCGGATCCAATCCCTGGAATGGCTTCCAAGACCCACTGATCCGCTTGATTGATATCGAGCTTGCCATGCACCGTAACGCTCGGCGCGTGTGTTGGTGCATCGGTCATTGCGGAGAGTGGCGCGTTGAATACCGGCTGCTCGGTCGGTGACGCGGTGTGCGATGGCGCAAAGTCTTGGCGGGTCATCAGCTCGCCATTGCGACTGATGCCAAACCCGCACAGCGCGACATACAGCGCTGCCAGCAGCACGATCGCGGCCTTCTCCCGCGCGCCCAGCGGCTTCTTTTTCTTGCGCATGTTCCCCCGCCTTTCAACGACAAATTTTGACATTATTCTACATGATTCGCCGTGTGAAAACCAGCGTTTTCTTTGAAGAATTTTGCTTGACAATGCAGCCGTCATTGCCTATAATATAACTCGCAGTCGAAAAACCTGCGCGTTGGGGAATTGTGTAATGGTAGCACCTACGACTCTGACTCGTATTGTCTAGGTTCGAATCCTAGTTCCCCAGCCAACATGCCTCCATGGTCAAGCGGTTAAGACGTCGCCCTCTCAAGGCGAAATCAGGGGTTCGATTCCCCTTGGAGGTGCCAAAGAAAAGCCCTTGCGTTTGCAAGGGTTTTTTGTTTTGCACAGACTGCTGTTTAGTGCCCGGCGCGCAGCTTGCGCTGTAGGAATGAATAGATCTTCTTTCCCCAATGCTGGTTTTCCAAATTCACCACCGGCAATTCCGCGTATGCTTGCTGGTTGGTGTCCAGCCACACATCCAGCAGGCGCTCCGCTACGTAGCCAAAAACCCGTCGATCTTTCGCGCTGTAGGCGGAGATATCCAGGCGCGCTTCCAACTCGAGTAAAATATCGAACAGCCAGGCGCAGTACGCCTCGAAGAGAGGCCTGCGCATCAGGAACATATTGAAGCGATGACCGCTTCGACGCGCCATGGACGCCTCCCACGCCGGAAGATACGCGGGACAGCGCTCTTGCAAGATCACTTTGGTCAGCAGCAAATCCTGCTCATGGTGGGCATGGATGTAGTGCGAATAATTGGTTTCAATCCAGTAGCGGCGCTTGCGCGGAACCACCACCGCATGCCGTTTCATCAATGCCCGCGCGGCTTCTGTGGTTAAAATTCGCTGCTTTTTCGGCAACAGCCAACTGCCCTTGGCAAAATACCGCCGATAATGCGTGAGGCCATACACATCGGCCTGCCGATGCTTCCACAGCCAATACAGCCCCGTCAGCTCACAAAAAGTCGCGTTCTTTTCACTGATATTGTCGCCCTCATCGTCCCGCAGCCACCCCAGGGATGGCGCACCCGCGCTGCCAACCTGAATCGGCAGATACATCGGATCAGTGGGCATCCAATAGGGCTTGTGGGCGGCCACAATGACCGCAAATGTCTGCTCTGGCATGCTGCTTGGAACCGCCCTTCCTCTATTTCGGCCACGCGCGGGCCTTGTCCAGCGCCAGCGCCACCACACGATCCATATCGTAGTATTGATAGTCCCCCAGCCGCCCGCCAAAGTGCACGTTCTGCTCGCAGCGCGCAAGGTCGACATACGCGCGATACAGCGCATTGTTTGTGTCGTCGTTCACGGGATAATAGCGCTCGTCTCCGCGCTGCCACTCGGTACTGTACTCGCGGCTGATCACTGTGTGCGGCTGCGTTCCGAATGTGAAATGCTTGTGCTCGATCACGCGCGTATAGGGCGTCTCGCGGTCTGTGTAGTTGACCACCGCATTGCCCTGGTAGTTGGGCATGTCAAGCGTCTCGGTCTCAAAGCGCACGCAGCGGTATGGCAGCGTGCCCAGGCAATAGTCGAAATACGCGTCCACGCTGCCGGTATACACCACGTGCTCCGCCAATGGGCGCAAGGCCGCTCGGTCCTCCAGATAGTCCACGCCGAGTCGCACCTCGACGCCTGCGAGCATATTGCGGATCATGTGGGTGTACCCTTCGCGCGGGATGCCCTGATAATCGGCGTTGAAATAGTTGTTGTCGTAGATGAAACGGACAGGCAAGCGCCGGATAATAAACGGCGGCAGCTGATCGCATGGCCGCCCCCACTGCTTTTCCGTGTAGCCGCGGATCAGCTTCTCATATATATCGCGGCCGACGAGCTGCAAGGCCTGCTGTTCCAGGTTTTGTGGCTCGCCCGCGATGGAAGCGTCGGCCCGCTGGCGCGCAAGCTCCGCCTCGGCCTCCTCCGGCGTCACCACACCCCACATCTGATGAAACGTATGCATGTTGAACGGCAGGCTGTAGAGTTCGCCATGGTAATTCGCCAGCGGACTGTTCGTGTAGCGGTTGAAATCCGCAAAGCGGTTCACATAGTCCCACACCTGCCGGTCGTTGGTGTGGAAAATATGCGCGCCGTATGTGTGCACCTCAATGCCGCGCACGTTTTCGGTATACACATTGCCGCCGATGTGATCGCGCTTGTCGATCACCAGGCAACGCTTCTGCGCATCGCTGAGCGCACGCGCCAACACCGCGCCATATAGGCCCGCGCCCACGATCAACACATCGTACGGCTTGCTTTTCTCTGCCATATTTTACCTCGCACTTGGGCATGCCCGCTAATGACTTCATTATAGCATCATTGTCTTCCAATAGACAAGGTTCTTCGCCATTCTGAGCATTCGTTTGTCAGCCACGGCAAATTGTGGTACACTAAGGCCGTTCTCCAGCGCACATTTCGCAAAGGATGGTTGATATGAAAGCGAGCCTTTCCCCGTTTGTGCGTGTCGCGGCATGTTCGCCGCTGGTGCGCCCTGCCGACTGTGTGTACAACACCGAACAGATGCTCTCCGCCGCCAAAAAGGCGGCGCAAGGCGGCGCGCAGATGGTGCTCTTCCCCGCGTTGGGCGTCACTGGCGCCACCTGTGGCGACCTGTTCTTTCAGCCCGCGCTGCAAAAAAAGGCGCTGGCGGCGCTCTCGCTGCTGGCGGAGACCACCGGCGATGCGGTCATTGTGTGCAGCCTGCCGATGATGTTGGCTGGCAGCTTGTTCCTATGCGCCGCCGTGCTGCATCAAAGGCAGATCTGCGGCATTGTGCCTATCGAGGATGTCAGCGGCTACGAACGCTGGTTTGTCAGCGGTGTACACGCGCCGGAATCGGTGCGCATTGGGACGCAGGAAATTCCGGTGGGCGTGGATCTGACTTTCGCCTGGGGCGACTGCCACTTCCAGCTCTTTGCCGGAGACGCGCCGCTGCTGCTGCTGCCGGATGCTTCTCCCGCCGTGCTGGGCGCACGCAAGCAGCGAGGGATGCAGCTTCGTGTGCGCGCGGACGAGGTGCCTTGCGCGCTGCTATACGCCTGCGCCGGTACCGGAGAATCGACCACCGATCATGTGTTTAACGGATATACCGCCGCCTTTGAGCCGGGGCTGTGCGTCGCGGAGGGTGCATGCTACGCGCGGGAAGGCGGCTTGTGCGTCGCCGATATCGACATCGCTCGCATCGCATACCAGCGCGGCATGGCGCAGGTGCCGACGCTCAGCGGACAGGTCATCGAGCTGCCCTACCAGCCGCCACACATACCGGAGCAGCCCGCACGCCCCATCCCCGCCGCGCCGTATCTGCCGCTCGATGGTGACAGCGCCGATCTGGACGAACTGCTCACCATGCAAGGGCATGCGCTGATCACGCGCCTGACAAATATCGGCGACGGCAAGATCGTGCTGGGCATCTCCGGTGGGCTGGACTCCACGCTGGCGCTGCTCTCGGCTGCCCGCGCATTTCGCGCTGCCGGGCGAAGCGCGCAGGATATCCACGCCATCACCATGCCCGGGCCAGGCACGACCGACCGCACGCTGGGCAACGCTGTCGGCCTGTGCGAAGCGCTGGGCGTGACGTTCCTGAAGATTCCGATTGGCGATAGCGTGGCGCTGCACCTAAAGGACATTGGCCACGATCCCGCGCAACGCGATGTGACTTACGAGAACGCGCAAGCGCGCGAACGCACGCAGATCCTGATGGACTATGCGAATCGCATCGGCGGACTGGTGTTGGGTACCGGTGATCTGTCGGAAATCGCGCTGGGTTGGTGCACCTACAACGGCGATCACATGTCGATGTATGGCATCAACGCTGGCGTGCCCAAGTCGCTGATCCCGCCCCTGATTCGCGTGGCCGGATCGCAGTTGCTGCGCGAGGCGCAGATGGCACTGCTCGAGGATGTGATCGACACGCCGATCTCGCCGGAGCTGCTGCCCGCCGGGGACAACGGTGCCATTGTGCAGCGCACAGAAACACTGATTGGCGACTACGCGCTGCACGATTTCTTCCTCTACCACCTCATGGACAGCGGCGCGACGCCTGACAAACTGCTCTGCCTGGCCAGGTGGGCATTTGGCCCGCACTATAGCCAGCAGCAGATCGAGGATACGCTGCGCACCTTCTTCAAGCGATTCATCTCGCAGCAGTTCAAGCGCAGTTGCATGCCCGATGGCCCCCAACTATTGTCCTTTAGCCTGTCGCCGCGCGGCGGATGGATCGCCCCCAGCGATGCCAGCGCGGAACCCTGGCTGGAATAAGCAAAACAAAACCACCCGCTAAGCAGGTGGTTTCTTTATGCATCTACAGCGCGGGCGTTACAGCGCTGTCTTGCAGCGTCTTTTGGATGAAATCCACAGCCTGGTGGATGCTCTCGGTGGCATTCGCATCCAATCCCTTGAGCGAATCCGAGTCGTCTGAGCGCAGGATGCGATAGGTGTATGCGCTGCCGGTGTCGGCATGCAGCCGCGAGACCCAGATCGGCGTATACGTACAGGACACAATGGTCAGCTTGCGCGTCGCCGGATCCATTTGCAGCTCGATGCGCAACACGATGCTGGCGGCGTTGGCGGTGTCGCGCACATTGGTCAGGAAGCTGCCCAGCGAAAACGCGACCAGCGTATCGCGCATGCCTCCGTTGGCCTGCTGCACGGTTTGGCGCTCGATGCGCTGCACCACGTTTGGGTGCGCGCCCAGCACGATGTCCGCACCGGCGGCGGTCAGCTGTTCTGCCCACTTGCGCTGATCGGCGCTGATTTTCGCGCTGTTTTTGGTGCCCCAATGTGGCATCACGATCACCAGATCTGCGCCGTTCTTGCGCGCGTCGGTGATATCGGCTTTGATGCGCTCGATGTCCATCATGGGTATGATCGCGCGGTCAGCTGCCTTGACACGGTTCTTGCTGTCGTTGCTCAGTGTCTCGGTATAGCCGAGCACAGAGATCTGTATATCGTTGATTTGAAAGATCGAGGACGCACCCCGATTGGCGATTTGCGGATCGATACCGGTGATCATCATGCCACGGCTTTCCAGCGCCTGGATGGTGTTGTTCAGGCCGTCTATGCCACGGGTCAAGGTGCTTTCGCTGGCAAGTGAGATCATATCCATCCCCGAGGCGCGCAATGCGTCCAGCATTTCATCGGGCATGTTGTAGTCGCTGTAGCCAATTTCCTCGCCGCCAAAGATCGTTTCAGCGGTGCAAATCGCCAGATCCGCCTCGGACAGATATGGCCGCACTTCGCCGAAAATATCTTCGAAGTGATAGGTCTTGCTCTCTTTGTCGTAGCCGGACTGGCGGATATCCTTTGCGCCGAAAACACTGCCCACCGCGCAGATGCTCAGTTGCCGAGGCCCGGCAGTGGGTGCGGGCACGACGGTCGGCACATCGGTTGCATCCGGTTGCGCTTCAGCCTGGAACGCGATCGGTTGCTGCTGGCCCGGCATGCTGGGCAACTGTAAATCCACCAGCGCATCCAACAGTAGCCGTGGATTGATCGTGACATCGTGACCGGAACCCATCAGGCGCGGCAACGTCACCGCGCACAAGCCGAGCGTGGCGATCGAAAGAAAAAGCACCACCCAAGTACCCGCGGAAATACGGCGTGGTCGGCGGTCGCGCATGCCGGTCCTCCTTTGCTGGATCGTACGTGGCGGTTAGGTTATCTTTCCCTCACGGAATTGTGAGATATACGACATACAGTACTCGTCTTGCCCCAGAATGGTCTGCATAGCGGCGATCAGGCTCATGAGCTGCGAATCGAGCGGATCGATGATCGCACCATCCAGCCCGGCACACATCGCCGCGATCAAAAAAGCATGGTTGATGTGCCGCCGCGCAGGCAGTCCATACGATACGTTGCTCGCTCCGCACGCGAAGTGCACCTCGGGGAAGCGCGCGCGAATCAAGCGAATCGCGTCGAGCGTGCGGCGCGCGTGCAGCGTGTCGGTGGACACCGGACGCACCAGCGGGTCGATCAAGATATCGTCGATCGCGATGCCTGCGCCGGTCAGCCCCTCGATCATGCGCGCGGCAATCTCCAGGCGCTGTTCGGCGGTGTCCGGCATGCCGCTGTCGTCCATGGTCAGCGCAATCACCCGCGCCTTGTGCGCCACCGCCAGCGGCAGGATCGCATCCCAGCGCGCTTTCTCCAGCGTGATGGAGTTGATCAGCACGTCCGGGTTTTTGTTCTCAGCCAGCGCGGCGTCCATCGCAGCCGGATTGGGCGTATCGATGCACAGCGCCAGCGGCTGCTCCTGCTGCACCGTGCGCACCAGCCAGGTCAGACGCTCTGTCTCGTCCCCGACAAACGTGCCAGCGTTCACATCGATATAGTGCGCACCCGCCGCTGCCTGCGCCTCGGCCAGCGCGCGCAGGCTGTGCGCGTCACCGTCCGCGATGGCCTGGGCGATCGCCTTGCGCGTCGAATTGATTTTTTCGCCAATGATGATCATGTTGTCCTCTGTTCTTTTGATTGCGTTAGTCGAAGCTCGGCAGTTCGTTGCCGTGCGCGTTCTCGCGCAGCAGAATCTCCATGCGCGTATGGAAGCTGGAGCGCTTCGGCTCCCAGCGGTCGAACACATGCCGCGCCAGCAGCTTGAGCGAATAGTAGCCCTGCGCATAGGGATCTTGCAGCAGCGAGGCGTCGATCACACCCTCGCGCAGATATTGCGCAATCTCGTCGTCGGTATCAAAGCCGACCAGGCGGATGTGCTGTTTGCCCTGCGCGACCAATAGCGCAGCAGCCTGCGGCAGCGCCACCGAGCTGGTGCCATAGATGCCGGAAATCTCCGGATGCTGGTGCAGCTCCTTTGAGATGATCTCGCGCACAGTGAAGTCCTCATCGAAGTATTCATGCGGTCCGATCAGGGCAATGCCCGGATACTCTCGGTGCACGACATCCATGAAGCCCTT
Organism: Eubacteriales bacterium; assembly: GCA_031554855.1. GTDB lineage: Bacteria > Bacillota > Clostridia > Christensenellales > Aristaeellaceae > JAVBUY01. The sequence goes on along the minus strand of JAVBUY010000151.1, from coordinate 4,100 downwards.
CAGTCGCTGCTCGTGTCCCCACACGCTGTGAAAACCAGTGAGCAGCAGCACCGTGCCCTCGCCATGCAGAAACTCGCCCATCAAGTTGGCCGCCACACAGCCGCTGCGGTATTGATCCTGACCGACAAACAGCAAGCGCCTGCTGCTCACTGCGTCCGAATCGATGGTGATCACCACCTTGCCCGCATCGACAAAGCGATTGATGTCCTCATTGAGCGCAGATGGATGTGCGGCGGCGAGGATCAGCGCATCCCATGCGTCCATGCGGCTGCCCAGCTTTTCCAGCATGTGCTGCTGGCTGGTCAGGCTATGGCGGATGGTGTGCATGCGCTCGAGCGAAATGCCGGTGCCCAACAGGTCGCGCATGGCGGCCGACATGCCGTTAGAGATCTCGTTGAAGAACACTTCGTCCTTGGCCGGATAGAGCGCCACTGTGCGCAGTTGGCGCGTGGTAGGGGTCAGCGCCGCCCAGGACGAGGTGCGGTAACCTAGCTGTTTGGCGGTCTCCAGCACGCGCAAGCGCGTCTCTTCATGGATGCGCCCGCGATTCTTCAGCGCGCGATCCACCGTGCCGATGGAGATCCCCAACTGATCCGCGATGGTTTTCATGGTAGGTTTCTCACGCAAAGCGGCCACAGCTCGTCCTCCTTCGGATCCTATGTATTGAAGCATGATTATACCACGCAGAACAGCGGGAGGCAACCGATCCAATCCATCTGCTCAATCGACGAAGAACCCTTCGATGCCCTGCGCGCGTGCGATGGCCGCCGCGCCGGTTACATTGGCGGTGGGATCGGCGGTGGGCACGCATTGGATCGGGAAGGCATGGATGAGGCGCACATACTTGCGCAACGCATCGACCAGCGGTTGGCCGAGCTGGCGCCCCATATAGCCGCCCACCACGGCCAGCGGCACGTCCACCACCGAATGAATGTGTGCGACCGCGCGCGCCACCTTGGCGGCAATCTCGTCGGTCACCTGCTCAATGCGCAACGTGTCCTCAGCTTCGAGCGCCTCGGTGATGTCCAGCCACAGCGCGCGATACTGCTGCGACAACGTGTGTGCCCCCATATCGCCCGCATCCGAGCGCTCGATGACCATCTTGCCGATCTCGCCCGCACCGTGTCGCCGCCCATGCAGCAAGCGGCCATCGACGATGATGCCCGCGCCTAGGCCGTCGGCCATCAGGATATAGACCAGGTCTTGCACCGACGCATCGCTTCTCTGGCGCAGCATCAGCTCGCCCACCGCGCTGGCGTTGACGTCGTTTTCCAGCAGGATCGGACAACCGAGCTGTTTTTCCAGATCGGCCAGCGACCCGGTGATATCCAGCGGCTCGCCAGTGATGCCCAGCGCGTAGGAGAAGGAAATGACGCGCTGCTTCGCGTCGATCTGTCCGGGCACGGCCAGACACGCGCCCAGCACCAGCGCATCGCCGATCGCGGCCTGTGTCAATGCCTCCGCTACTTCCCTGGGCAGGATGTGTCCCAACAGCTGTTCTGCGCGCACCGGCGGCGTCATGAAATCCGTCACGTCCAGGATGCGCTCGGCGCGCAGCTCGCCCAGCAGGTTGGCCACGCCGATCATCAGCTGCTTGCCTTCCAGCACGATGCCGATGGTGAACGCCGCGTCGGGACAAAACCGATAGATCTGCGGCTTGCGGCCGAGCTGCGCAACGCCCTCCCCGGCCTCCTCCACCAGCCCATGCCGCAGAAAAAAATCCACGATCTTCAGCACCGTCGGCGCGGAGATACCGGTTCGCTTGCAAATGTCCATGCGCGATAGCTGGTGTTCCTCGACGAATAAATCGTACACCAGCTTGCGGTTCATATCCTTCAAATGTGAGGCTATGTAACGTTTCATCGCGCGCTCCTATGCGTGAAAATCCTGCTACTGATTATTCTATCATTCAGGCTATGGGCTGTCAACGAACCCAAGTTTGTTCGCACAAGAAAGCGCGCACGTTACCATGCGCGCGCATGCTGACGATAAATGCCCTCTCGCGTTGTCGATGCTGCGCCAGCCTCGTCAGCGTACACACGTACGCCGTCGGGTGGGCTTGCATCTTCTAGCGATAGGGCATTTCTCGCCAACCTGTCGGTTTATGCTTTCGTGTTTACTCGGGCTTGGGGGCATCGACCGGGCAAACCTCAGCGCACGCGCCGCAATCAATGCACAGATCCGCGTTGATCACGTACTTGCCGTCGCCTTCAGAAATTGCCTGCACCGGGCACTCGCCCTCGCATGCGCCGCAGCTGATGCACTCGTCATGAATCGTATATGCCATAGTTGTATCCTCCTATAATGATGATGTACCCGTGTATTGTATCATTGATGTATGCGCTTTGCAACATACAATCTGTTAATCGTTGAAGCGCCTAATCGTTGAAGCGCTCGCTCTCGGCTTCTGCTAGTTCAGCCAGCTCGGAGTCGGTGTACTCGCCGTCCCCTGCACCGGTGATCGCCTCCTCGAGAATGACCAGCTCATCATCGACCGATTCGACATCGTCGGCAATCGCGACGACCACGCCCTGCGCAGCAACCTCGGCGGCAGCATCGGTCTCCTCGCCTTGCTTGCCCCAGCGCTTACCCTGCCGGGCGGCGCGGCGCTCCGCGCGAGCGGCCATCTCTTCGGCGCGCGCCTTGCGCTTCTGCTCTTGCGCGGCAAAGATCTTCTCGCGCTCGCCACGCGCGGTTTGCGATTGCTCCTGCGTCGGCCGCGTGCAGTCGTGGATCGAAAACTCCTTGATTTCGATATTGTCTGGACGGAAGATGCGCACGCGCACGATCTCCTTGAGCACATTGATGTCGACCACCGTGCCCACGCCGTCGGGCGTCACAATGTCCTTGCCGACGCGCGGCATCTGCTTGCGCAGGTGTTCATAGGTCTCCTGCTCATATTTGAGGCAGCACATCAGTCGGCCACACAGGCCGGATATCTTGGTCGGGTTGAGCGACAGGTTCTGCTCCTTGGCCATCTTGATGGACACCGGCTGGAAGTCGCCCAGGAACGCGCCGCAGCAGATCTGGCGGCCGCAGGGGCCCAGCCCGCCGAGCATTTTGGCCTCGTCGCGCACGCCAATCTGGCGCAGCTCGATGCGGGTCTTGAATACCGACGCCAAGTCCTTGACCAGCGCGCGGAAATCAATACGCCCATTGGCGGTGAAATAGAACACGATCTTGCTGCCGTCGAAGGTGTATTCCACATCGACCAGCTTCATTTCGAGCTTGTGCGCAGCGATTTTGTCCTGGCAGATGCCGTGCGCCTTGCGCTCGTTTTCCGCGTTGGCTTGGGTGGTGCGTGCGTCCTGCTCGGTGGCGATGCGCAGCACCGTTTTGAGCGGCGCGACGATCTGTTCCTCCGGCACGTCGCGCGCACCGGTCACCACCTCGCCGAACTCGGTGCCCCGCGCGGTCTCGACGATCACGGCGTCGCCCGCCTTGATCTCAAGCTCGCCCGGGCTGAAATAATAGACCTTGCTGGCGCGCTTAAAGCGCACCCCGATTACCATTGCCATATTGCCGATTCCTCCGATATCTTTAGGACCAACATCTCCAGCGCGGCCTGAAAACTGACGTTGCTGGCGATCCATTTTTTTGCTTGCGTGGTGGCCACGCTGATGGTCAGCATGGCCTCGATCGGTGCACCGCGCACGAACCGCTGCCACCCGTCGGGATATCCCGCCTGCGCGCCCGGCTGACCGGATGCTTTGGTTCGGATCGCGTCGTGAAGTGCGCTCTCGATGATGCCCAGCACCTCATGTGCGCGCGCGCGATCGTCCTTGAAGCTGGCGGCCTCGGCCAGCTGCGCCGATTTTCGCATGCCTCCAAAGAACAGACGCAGTACGCGTTCGCGAAGTTCCCAATACGATGCGTCTTGATCCAGCGCCAGCGCTTGCCCGACCGATCCGGCCGCCAACCCGGCGAGCATCGTCGCCCGATCCGGTGCGATGCCGTGCGCGAGCAGCCGTTTCTCTAGCGCATCGGGCGGCAGCGGCGGCAGTGCGACCAGGCGGCAGCGCGAGCGAATGGTGGGCAGCATCGCGCCGATAGACTCGGCCAACAGGAAGAACACGGTGTCCTGCGGCGGTTCTTCCAGC
>JAVBUY010000154.1:0-7031 GCA_031554855.1 Eubacteriales bacterium | reverse complement strand
TGCAAGGTTTCCTGGCCCGTGCGCCGCACGTGCGAAACCTCTTCCAGCAGTCTTCCGGTCGCTTGCGTTAGATCCTTGGTTGCTTCTTGAACCGTGAGTTTGGACCTTCGCCCCGTGCACCCCCGCCTATTGCGTTTCAGTCGTGTTTGCCTGTCCCAGATACAGATGTGTATGTGTCATCCGACGAAAGCAGCACCAAAAGCTGCTTGGCCAGATTGCCTGGTTGAATGATGGCGGTCACGCGGCCCGATTTGCCGATCGCCTGTCCTAGCATGTCCTCCGGCAGCGTGTAGAGCGGCACGTTTCGATACGCGCACGCGTCGGTGAACTTCTTCTTGGTGTTGTCCGATGCAGTCTGATCGATGAGCACCAGCGCGGCGTTTCCCGCTTTGAGCGCCAGCTCGCAGGCTGATTCGCCGGAGACCATCTGCCGTGCCCGCGCGCACAGGCCAATCAGCCCGCGCGCCTTATCGATGCTACTCATGCGCCTGAATCTCCCCGAGCAGCTGCTCGTACACCGTTGACTCGATCTTGTGCTCCAGTGCGCGTTCGAGCTGCTTTTGCTTGACCGCGCGGGCAAAGCACGCCTCGCTCTTGCATACGTACGCGCCGAGTCCCGGTGCCTTGCCGATCGGGTCCCAGCGCACCTCACCGGCCTGGTTCTTGACGATGCGCATCAGCTCTTGCTTGGGCTTCATTTCTCGGCAGCCCACGCACATGCGCAGCGGGATTTTTCGTGGTTTCACGGCCATACCCCTTACTCGATGTCCTCCAGCCCGGCGTCTTCCATGTTCAGGCTGTCGTCGGCCAACTGCGCCTCGGCCTGCGATTGGCTCTTGATGTCGATCTTCCAGCCGGTCAGCTTGGCGGCCAGGCGTGCGTTTTGTCCCTCTTTGCCGATGGCCAGCGACAACTGATTGTCGGGCACGACCACGCGGCAGGCCTTCTCGCGTTCGCTGATATAGACACTGAGCGCGCGCGCCGGATTGAGCGCGTTGGCAATGAACTCGGCGGGATCGGCAGACCACTTGATGATATCGATCTTCTCGCCTTTGAGCTCGCTGACCACGTTCTCCACGCGCTGTCCGCGCGGCCCGACGCACGAGCCGACCGAATCGACCAGCGGATCGGTGGAATGCACCGCCATCTTGGTACGCGAACCGGCCTCGCGGGCAATCGACTTGATCTGCACGATGCCGCTCTGAATCTCCGGCACCTCCAACTCGAACAGGCGCTTGACCAGCCCGGGATGCGTGCGCGACACCAATACCTGCGGCCCCTTGCTGGATCGCTGCACCTCGAGCACGTACACTTTCAGGCGGTCGCCCGGCATATATTCCTCGCCCGGCATTTCGTGCTGCGGGTCGAGGACGCCCTCGGTTTTGCCCAGCTCAACGTAGACGTTCTTGCCGTCCACGCGCTGCACGATGGCGGTCAGGATTTCGTTCTCTTTCTCGATATATTCGTCGTAGATGATGCCGCGCTCGGCCTCGCGGATGCGCTGGACAATGACCTGCTTCGCGGTCTGCGCCGCGACACGGCCAAAGTCGCGCGGTGTGACTTCGATCTCGACGATGTCGCCCACTTCGTAGCTGGGCTGAATCTGCCGCGCCTCGGCCAGCGAAATCTCCTGTGTGTCGTCAGTCACTTCGTCTACCACGACTTTGCGCGCGTATACCTGCACGATGCCGTCGTCGCGATCCAGGTGCACGCGCACATTCTGCGCGCCGACAGGCGATTTCTTGAGGTTCTTCTTGTATGCGGATTTCAGCGCTTCCTCAATGGCGTTAAACAGCACTTCGGGGCTGATGGCCTTTTCCTTGGCCAGCACGCTGATCGCCTCGATAACCTCGCGATTCATGCTTCACACTCCTCTGAATAGGTTGGTGGTTATTCGGTGATGTCGGACTCCAGCAGGCTGGATACATCGACCACGGGTTTGACCAGGCTGGCGGACTTCATCGCGAACCGGAGCTCGCCGGTTTCCGCGCTCAGCACGATCTCGCCATCGATCAGCCCAGCGAGCACGCCCTCGTATTCCTTGCGTCCGTCCACCGGTTTGTACAGCTTTACCACAACGCGCTTGCCCTTGTTCTTTTCAAAGTCGCGCTCGGTCTTGATCGGCCGGTCGAGTCCGGGCGAACAGACCTCCAGAAAATCGTAGTCTATCTGCTCCAGACTAGGCTGGATGGCGCGGTGATAGGTCTCGCAGTCGGTCAGCGTGATGCCCTCGGGCTTGTCGAGGTAGATGCGCAGGTAGCGCCCTGCGCCCTCTTTTTCGATCCCAGCGTCCACCAGCTCATAGCCCATCTCTGTGGCCTGCCGCTGGCAAATCGCCTGGATGCTCGCCCCTGTGTCTCGTTTGGCCATGCCTTCCTCCGCGTGCGCCATCGCACCTCATAGAACATACGAAAGAGTGGGGTGTCAAGCCCACTCTTTTTCGATGCCGCCAATCGGCAGCCGTCCAGACAGAAATCCTGCGATAGTATATCACAGTTTATTAGATAAAACAAGTCCTTCGCGGAGCGAAATCGTTATACCATAGAAAAAAGTGACACTTGGCTGGTACCGGGCAGCCCATTCAAGCAGCCGATCTCGCGCAATTGGTCGATATGCGCGCTGGACAGCTTGGTGCGGCCCTTGAGATCCTCGACCGACAGGAACGCCGCCTGCGCGCGCGCGGCCACCACACTCTGCGCCACACTTTCACCCAAACCGGGCAGCGCCAGAAACGGTGGCAGCAGCACGCCGGGCTCTAGGATGCGGAACTCCGTCGCCGCCGATTGATACAGATCGACCGGCGCGAAACGGATGCCGCGCAGGTTCATTTCAGCGGCCAGCTCCAGCAGCGTCACCTGGTCCTTGTCCTTCGCGCTGATCGCGTTGCCCATCGCCTCGTAGGCGTCCAGCTTGGCGAACAGGCTGTTGGTGTCGCCCAGCATCACGCGCGCGTCAAATCCCCCGCCGCGCACCGTAAAGTACGTGGCATAGTACGCGTCGGGGCGGTAGAGCTTGAACCACGCGATGCGCAGCCCCATCGTCACATAGGCCACCGCGTGCCCCTTGGGGAACATGTACTTGATCTTCTTGCACGAGTCGATGAACCACTCGGGCACATCCTTCTCACGCATCGCCTGTTCCATATCGGGGCGCAGACCCTTGCCCTTGCGCACGTTTTCCATTGTGTCAAAGGACATCTTGGGCGCGACACCGTAGACCATCAATGCGTTCATGATATCGTCGCGCGTGCAGATGCACTCGGCCAGCGGCGCGATGTCTTTCTTGATGAGGTCTTGCGCGTTACCCAGCCACACGTCCGTGCCGTGCGACAGGCCAGAGATGCGGATCAGCTCCTCCCTGGTGGTAGGCTTGGTGTCCTCCAGCATCTGGCGCACAAAGCTGGTGCCGAACTCCGGAATGCCCAGCGTGCCCGAGGTGGAGCGCAGTTGCTCAACGGTCAGTCCCAGCGCCTCCGGCGAGGAGAATAGCGACATCACACCCGGATCGGTCAGCGGAATGTCGCGCGCGCTCACGCCGGTCAGATCCTCCAGCATGTGAATCATGGTCGGATCGTCGTGGCCGAGGATGTCCAGCTTCACCAGCACATCGTGCATCGAGCTGAAGTCATAGTGCGTGGTCACCGTGTCGCTGCTCACGTCGTCCGCCGGATGCTGGATGGCGGTGAACTGGTAGATCTCGTACTCCTTGGGCACGACCACCATGCCGCCCGGGTGCTGGCCGGTGGTGCGTTTGACGCCCACGCAGCCTTGCACCAAGCGGTTCTTCTCGGCCTCGCTGACCGTGAGGCCGCGCTCCTCAAAGTATTTCGCCACATACCCATAGGCGGTTTTCTCGGCCAGCGTGCCGATCGTCCCGGCACGGAAGCTATGCTGCCTGCCGAACAATTCCTCGACGTAACGGTGCGCACGCGCCTGGTACTCGCCGGAGAAGTTCAGATCGATATCCGGTACCTTGTCGCCCTTGAAGCCCAGGAACACCTCGAACGGAATGTCGAATCCGTCGCGGATCAACGGCTGACCGCACACCGGGCAATTCATCTCGGGCAGATCCACGCCGACTTTGTACTTGTGCGTGTTCACGCCAAAGTCCACGTGGCGGCAGGCCGCGCAGCGGTAGTGCGGCGGCAGCGGGTTGACCTCGGTGATGCCGCACATCGTCGCGACAAACGATGAGCCCACCGATCCGCGCGAGCCGACCAGGTAGCCGTCGGCCAGCGATTTTTTGACCAGTTTCTCCGCGATGTTGTACAGCGTCGCGAAGCCATAGCCGATGATGGCGTCCAGCTCTTTTTTCAGCCGCGCCTCGACGATCTCCGGCAGCGTATCGCCGTAGCGCTGGCGTGCAGTGTCCATGGACATGTTGCGGATGCTCTCCGCCGCGTCTGGCCAGAAGGGCTGAAAGGTCTCCTTGCCCTCGGGGTGCGGCGGAAACAGCGACAGCTTGGCCACTTTGTCGGCGATCTTTTGCGGATTGTCGATCACCACCTCGGCGCACTTGTCCTCGCCCAGGTAGGCGAACTCCTCCAGCATCTCGTCGGTGGTCTTGAAATACAATGGCGCTTGCTCGTCGGCGTCAGAAAAACCCTGCCCGGCCATCAGCACTGCGCGGCATGCGGCGTCCTGCGGCTGCAAAAAGTGCACGTCGCCGGTGGCGACGACCGGCAGGCCGTGCTGTTCGCCCAGCGACACGATCTTTTTGTTGATCGCACGCAGCTCGTCGTCGTCCTCCACGCGCCCTTCGCGCACCAGGAAGGCGTTGTTGCCCACCGGCTGGATCTCCAGATAGTCATAGAAGCGCGCGATGCGGCTGAGCACGGCGTCGTCCTTGCCATCGAGCACCGCGCGGTACAGCTCGCCCGCCTCGCAGGCCGAACCGACCAATATACCCTCGCGGTGCTTTTGCAGCAGGTTGCGCGGGATGTGCGGGCGGCGGCGAAAGTGCGAGAGGTGCGCCGCCGACACCAGCCGGTTCAGGTTTTCCATGCCCTTTTGCGAGATCGCCAGCAGGATCGCGTGGTGCGATTCCCCGATCGCGCCGTTACTCAGCGACATCGACAGATCGCGCAGCGTCTCGATGCCCTTGTCCTTGGCGGCCGACAGCATGCGCGCCAGCATCTGCGCGGTCGCGCGCGCGTCGTGCACTGCGCGGTGCGCGTCCTTCAGCGAAATGCCCAGCGACTTGCACACCGAGCCAAGCTTGTGCGTCTTGAGCTGCGGATACATGCGCCTGGAAAACTCCAGCGTGTCGATGACCGCAGGCGTACATTCCTGGCCGATGCGCTTGAGCTCCTCGCGCAGAAAGCCCATGTCGAACGATGCATTGTGCGCCGCGATGGGCGCGTCGCCGATGAAGTCGATGAGCTGCGGCATCACAGCGCTCGCGCGCTGTGCGTCGCGCACCATCGCGTCGGTGATGCCGGTGATCTCGGTGATGCGCGGCGGAATGCTGCACCCCGGGTGCACCATGATGGACAGCTCGTCGGTGATCTGCCCGTCGATGAGCCGCACCGCGCCAACCTCGATCACGCGGTCGCGCATGGGCGATAAGCCGGTGGTCTCAAAGTCCAGCACCACGATGGGCTCGCGCAGGCTGCGGTCGGTGGCGCGCTCCACCACGGTGCCCTCGTCGATCAGGTATGCCTCCATGCCGGGGATCAGCTTCACACCATGCTTGGCCGCCGCGCCGAATGCCTCGGGAAAAGCCTGCACCACGCCATGGTCGGTGATGGCAAAGGCCGGGTGCCCCCACTCGGCGGCCTGCGCGATCAGCGATGTGGCCGAGGCCAGGCCGTCCATGCTGCTCATTTGCGTGTGCGCGTGCAGCTCCACGCGCTTGCGCTCTGCGGTGTCGCCACGCTGCACTTTCTCCGCACGCTGGATGTCGCTGACCATCAGGTTCACCTCGCGCGCGAAGGTGTCGTACCGGCACTCGCCGCGCACCGTCAGATGCATGCCCGGCTTGATCGCATCGACCACCGCCTGCACCGCACGGCGCTCCTCTTCGGTGGGTTCGCCCTCGCTCTGCTGCTTGCCAAAGCCTTTCTTGTAGCGCAAAAACGCCTTGCACTGCATCGTGCCAGAGAAATCGGTCACCGAGAAGATCAGCAGCAGCTTGTCGCCGCCCTTGAGCTGCTTGGCCTCGGCAGCCAGCACCTCGCCGCGAATGGTCACCTTGCCGCTGTCTTCGGTCAGCTCGTTGATGCTCACCGGCTGCTCGGCGATGCCGCGACCTAAGATATGCTTGTTCTCGGCCTTCTTCCCGTCAGCCGTCTGCGGGCGCTGCGCGAACGACGCCTCCAACACCGCCTCGTCCTGCTGCCGCGCCTCCACCAGCGCCTGCATGCGCTTCTCGTGGTCCTCGGCCAGCGCCACCTGCACGCGCACTTCTTTGCGGAACACATCGTACACCGCGCGCTGAAGTCGCTTGGCCGCGTCAGAGTCTGCAAAATACTGCACCGCCAGCGGCGAGGGCAGCTCCAGGATCAGCGTCCTGTCGTCGGGCATGCGATAGGTGCCGTCGGCCAGCCATGCCTTGGCGATCGGATGATGGCGCAGCAGGCAGGCCGATAAAAAATCCGCGTAGGCGCCGGTACTGGCCACCAGATCGTCGCCCAGCGCGGGGCACGCAATGCGCAGCGATGCGCGCATCAACGGGAAGGCGGCGGAAATCGCGCGCTTTGCCGCCAAAAATTCTTTTTCTGTAACCAGCACATCGGAGAGAAAGCAGACCATCACGCGCGACGCTTCGCGGTTCATCAGCACTTTTTCCAGCGTCAGGTGGGGGATCAATTCCTGAAGATTCTCGCCAAACAACTTGCGCCAGTCCCCTTTGCCCGCGTCAGCCATCGGCATCCCCTCCTTCTTTTGTGCTGCATCTGTCAGCCTTGCTTATCCGCCAGCTTGCGAATTTCTTCAATTAGCGCGCCGGCCAAATCGCCCTCGATCTTGCGCGGGGCTTGTCCCTTCACGAATAGTGCGCCCACGCCATCACCGCCCGCGATACCGATATCG
>JAVBUY010000167.1:0-4962 GCA_031554855.1 Eubacteriales bacterium | reverse complement strand
GCAGGTAGTCGATGCCCTTCCAGCCGCCGCGAGCAGGCACGCGCGTATACCCCGCGTACTCCTCCGGCGACAGCTTGGGGTCGTCAGCCGACATGCGCTCGATCAGGTCGATGCTCACTTGCTCCATGATCTCAAGATTTTCATCCATGCGCTTTTTCAGCGCCGGATGCGTGAAGTCGCAACCATAGGCCAGGATGTGTCGCCCGCCGACCAGGTCGTCCGCGTCGATCTCTGCTCCGGGGATCATCGCGATGCCCTCCTTGGCGCAGGCGGCGGCCAACCGGGGCAAGGCAGCGGCAGTGTTGTGATCGCACACCGCGATCAGCCCGAGCCCCACAGCTCGCGCCAGATGCGCCACCTGCTCGGGCAACAGCGTGCCATCGGAGAAGGTTGTATGGATGTGCAGATCCGCGCGCATGGTTCACCTCGCAAGCCTTTTTTCTATCATATCACAAAAACTTCATGCTGGACAACATCCCGGCACATGCTTAACCATCAGGTTGCCGTCCGGCACTGCCCTTTTTCGCCGCGCAAAAGACCAGCGTTGTTTTGCGCACAACAAAACTGCCGCGCAGTCAAGCCGCGCGGCAGTCTGTGATCGTGCTTATGTCTTGATCCAGCTCCTCATCGTGCGCAGCAGGATCGTCAGATCAATCGGCTTGGCCACGTGCGCATTCATGCCCGCGTCGATTGCGCGGTGCACATCCTCGCTGTAGGCGTTGGCGGTCATTGCGATGATCGGGATGGTCTTTGCGTCGGGGCGGTCGAGCGCGCGAATCGCTCGGGTCGCCGCATAGCCGTCCATCTCGGGCATCTGGATGTCCATGAAGATCAGATCGTACGTGTCCGGCGGGGCCGCGGAGAACATCTCTACCGCCCGCTTGCCATCCACCGCCTCATCGATGGTCACATGCGTCTCGGCCAGCAGCTCTGCCAGCACCATGCGATTGATGTCCATGTCCTCTGCCAGCAGCACGCGCTTGCCGGTTAGATCCATGGCCTCGACCGCTTGCTCGGTTTCCTGGCGCTGCTCCTCGCCGATCGGCAAGGTCAGCGCGAAGCGGAACGTGGAACCCTTGTTCGGCTCGCTCGTCACGGTGATTTCGCTGCCCATTTGCCGGATCAGATTCTGACTGATCGACAGCCCCAGGCCGGTGCCGCCAAAGCGACCGGCGATGGTGCCGTCGGCCTGTGTAAAGGCACTGAACAGGCGCGACATCTGCTCTTTTGTCATGCCGATGCCGGTATCGGTCACCGCGAAGGCCAGTTCCGCCTCTCGCTCGTCCAGGCGCAACACATCAATGTCGAGCTGCACCGTGCCGTGTTCGCTGGTGAACTTCACCGCGTTGCCCAGCAGGTTGATCAACACCTGTTTGATGCGCATGCGGTCGCCCACTACGCTGATAACCGGCAATTCCGCGATGTTGCTTTGGAAGGTCACACCGCGATCCTTGCAACGCTGGGTGATGATGCTGGCCACCTCATTCATGGCCGGGTGCAGCGCAAAGGAATCCACAGAAATCTCAAACTTGCCCGCCTCGATCTTCGACATATCCAGTACGTCGTTGAGGATATCGAGCAGGTGCGAGGAGGCCACCGACACCTCGTGGATGAACTGCGCAACCTTCTCTGGCGAATACGCCGATCGCTGCGCGATCTGTGTCATGCCGATGATGGCATTGAGCGGTGTACGGATCTCGTGGCTCATGTGCGACAGGAAGTCGCTCTTGGCCACCGAGGCATCCTGCGCGACGTGGGTTTGCACCTCCAGCTCCTGGGTGCGTTGGCGCACCAAACGCTCCAGCCGCGCATTCATGCGCCGATTGCGCACCAGCATGGTGGTCAACGCCAGGATGGCGACCAACAGCGCGATGACCGCCCCGAAGAGCAACGGCGCACGCTCGCGCGCCATCTTGCTGCGGTAGTCGAACACCTTATGTGCCCAGCGATCGGCAATGGTCTCGTAGTCAATCATGCGCTGCGCTTTGTTGATGATCGAGCAGAGCATGACTTGCTCTTTGTTGAAGCCGAACTTCGATTCCAACACGCTGTCGAACACCAAATTGGCCTTAAACCCCGGTCGCTCCATGTAGTTGGTCAGGCTGAGCAACAGGTTCTCCGTGCCCATCACGTAGTCGATCTCCCCGTTCTCCAGCGCGGCAAACGCCGCCTCGCTGGACGAGTAGGTCACAATGCTCTTGTTGCCGGGAAACCAGCTGGTAAATACTTCTTCATAGACCGAATCCTTAACCAGGCCCACGCGTGCGTAGAGTGCCTGATTGATGTCGATATCGGGGAGGTCTGTCAGCGACAACAGCGCAAAGCGATCCTCGGCAAAGGGCGCTTCCGCCCACAGAAACCGCCCCTCGCGCTTGTCCAGGTGCAGCAGCTCGGTCGCCATCGCGGCCTCTCCGCTTTCCAGCATGTCGATCAGCGCCGTCCAGCTATCGCGCTCATCGTTGACTGGCTCAAAGGTCAGACCGGTCATCGTAGTGATCTGCGCCAGGATCTCCATAGCGGTGCCTTGGAACTCGCGCTCCGTATCATTGTAGAAGCACGCAGGATAGTTGTCGTATTCCGCAATGATCGGGATCGCCTTGCCGCTCTTGACGTGCACCTGCAAAAACGCTTTCTCTTCATTGCTCAGGTTGCCCATCACCTTCAGCCGATGGTAATCCTGGAGGCCCAGCACATTCAGATCTGCAATCGCGACAGCGATGCCTGGCACATCCAGCAGCTTGTTCATTACGCGGATGATCGGCGCCAGCGCCGGATCGGCGGTGCACAGCGCCACCTGCGAATAGCACAGCGGATAGTACGGCTTCATGCGCACAAAGCTGTAGGCATCGAATGCCGCCTCCGCGGTATTCTCCTCAAAGAACGCGTCGATGCTGCCATGTGCCAGCATCGTAGCCGCCTCGTCATACGAATCGACAAATACGGTTTCAAAGGACGTGCTTTCATTGAGCAGCACCGTATTATATGTGACCGCGCCCTGGAAGAACGCATAGCGCGGCTTGCGAAACTTCGCGACGATATCGCGCGGTTCGGCCTTGACATGGCTATACACCGCGACGTATCGCTCCAGCAACGCGTCGGTCATGTAATACGTACTCAGGCGATCCAGTGTCGGCGTCAGCTCGCTGCTAAAGGAGATGCTGTGATCCAGCAGGCCATTGACCAGCTCATCCCAGTCGTAGGTTTGGGGCGTAAAGCGCATGCCGAAGAGCCGCGACATTTCCGCACACATGTACGCAGAAAACCCGCCGACCGTCCCATCGGCGGTGTGAAATGCTTCGGCGGAATCATTCATGCCGTACACAAAGGCGCGGTCCTGCGCACGCAGTGCTTCGATGGCGTCGATCTCATCCTGCGTCACGCCGGGAATCTCGCGATACGAAGAAAACGCTTCGAAGACAGTCCGCTGATGCGCATCCGACTGGCCGGACAAAACCGGCACAAGAGAAAGGCCAAACATCACAAGCAGCAACAGGGCAATCCGGTTTTTCCTTCGCATGGTTTTCCTCTCTGGCCGCTGGAAACAGCATGCACAACTGACAAATTTTCACATGTATCATAGCAAAGTATATTTGGAAAATCAAGGGACCGTGATGACTATGAAGCCAATTTTGAGCAGCAAAAAACCGCCGGAAAACCGGCGGTTCAAAGCGATGCGCTAGAGGATCAATGCCCGAACAGCGACAGCAGCACACCGGCCGCCACCGCCGAACCGATCACGCCGGCCACGTTCGGGCCCATCGCGTGCATCAGCAGGTAGTTGCCCGGGCGCGCCTTCGCGCCCTCGACCTGCGACACGCGCGCGGCCATCGGCACCGCCGACACGCCCGCCGAACCGATCAGCGGATTGATCTTGCCCTTGGTCAGCACGCACATCAGCTTGCCAATAAGCAGGCCGCCCACCGTGGAGAACATGAAGGCAGTCAAACCCAGCACGATGATGTACAGCGTCTGCGGATCGAGGAACTTGGAGCCCTCGGCAGTCGCACCGACCGTCAGGCTCAGGAAGATGGTGACAATGTTGATCAGCGTGTTCTGCGCGGTGTCGCTCAAGCGCTCGACCACGCCGGACTCCTTAAATAGATTGCCCAGCATCAGCATGCCGATCAGCGGCGCGACCGAGGGCAGCAGCAGCACGCACAGGATGGTGACCACGATCGGGAAGCAGATCTTCTCGAGCTTGGACACCGGACGCAGCTGCTCCATCTTGACCTCGCGCTCTTTCTTGGTGGTCAGCAGACGCATGATCGGCGGCTGGATCAGCGGAATCAGCGCCAGATAGGAATACGCAGCGATCGCGATAGGCGCCAGGTACTCGGGCGCGAGGCGGCTGGTCAGGTAGATGGCGGTCGGGCCGTCCGCACCGCCGATGATGGCGATCGAGGAAGCGACCTTCTCCGGGAAGCCCAGCAGACCGGCCACGACAAACGCGACCGCGATACCAAACTGCGCACCGGCGCCCATCAGCAGACTGCTGGGACGCGCAATCAGCGGACCAAAGTCGGTCATCGCGCCGATGCCCATAAAGATCAGCGACGGATAGATGCCCAGCTTCACGCCCTGATAGAGATAGTACAGCAGGCCGCCCGGCGTGGTAGCGCCATCCATTAGGCCGTTAAAAGGCAGGTTGGCCAGCAGCATGCCAAAAGAGATCGGCAGCAGCAGCAGCGGCTCAAACTTCTTGCCGATCGCCAGGTAGATCAGCACGCACGCGACCACGATCATTACGCCCGCCTGCCAGGTCATGCCGACAAAGCCCGAATCCGCCCATAATTGCTTCAACGCATTCAAAAACATGGTGGTATCTCCTCTCCTTCGCTTTCGTTACGCGCGCTTAACGCCGCGCTTTTCCACCCATTGCAGCACCTTGGTGAACAGGGCAATCGCGCCCCATAGGCCAACGAGCACCATGAATACCACAAACATGCAGAAGAAAGCGACCGG
>JAVBUY010000098.1:0-11328 GCA_031554855.1 Eubacteriales bacterium | reverse complement strand
TTGATCACCGTCGCGATCACGTCGATGCGCTTGTCCACGCCGTTTGCACCCACCGCCTGCGCGCCCAGCACCTTGCCATCGGGCGCGAAGAGCAGCTTGATGGTCACCTGCGCCGCGCCGGGGTAGTAGCCCGCGTGGTCGTTGGGATGCACATAGACCTTCTCATAGGCGCGCCCGGCTTTCCGCAGCGCCTTCTCGCTATATCCGGTCATCGCTGCAGTGAGATCAAACAGCTTCACAATCGCCGTGCCCACCACGCCGCCAAACGCGCGCGGCTGGCCCGCTGCGCCGTCCGCCGCGATGCGCCCCTGCCGGTTGGCCGGACCTGCCAGCGCCAGCATGGTCGGCTCGCCAGTATCGGCGCGATGCGTTTGCGTCGCATCGCCCACTGCCCAAATCGCCGGATCGCTGGTGCGCTGGTGCGCATCCACGACGATGCCCCCGCTCGGCACCAGCGTCAATCCCGCCTGTCGCGCCAGCTCGCTTTCCGCACGCACACCGATGGCCAGCACGACCAGTTCGGCCTGGATCGCCCCTGCGCCGTCCATCGAAAGCGCAAGCCCTTCTTGCGTCTGTGCAATGCCGGCCAGCTTGGCATGCAGTCGCACCTCCACGCCGCCGCGCTCGAGCGCCTTTTGCGCGATGCGCGCCATTTCTTCATCGAACGGGGGCAATATTTGCGCTGCCGCTTCCACCAGCGTCACGTTTATCCGCCTCTCGCGCAGGTTCTCCGCCACTTCCAGGCCGATAAACCCGCCACCCACCACCACAGCGCGCCGCACGCCGCCCGCGTCGATCGCCGCGCGAATCGCGCGCATGTCGTCCATCGTGCGCAGCGTATGCACGCCTGGCAACTCGGCACCCGGAATCGGCGGGACAAAGGGTTTCGCCCCCGGCGAAAGGATGAGCTGATCATACGCGCAATCGTACGCCTCGCCGGTGTCCAGGTTGACCAAATGCACCTGTTTTTTCTCCCGGTCGATGCCGCGCGCCTCGGTGCGCGTGCGCACATCGATGGCAAAGCGCCGCCACAGCCCCTCGGCGGTCTGCACGCGCAGATCTCCTTCGTCGGGAATCGCGCCGCCGATATGATATGGCAATCCGCAGTTGGCAAACGACACCTCCGCGCCGCGCTCGATCAGCAGAATCTCCGCCTGTTCATCCATACGCCGAAGCCGCGCGGCCGCACTCGCGCCGCCTGCCACGCCACCGATGATGATCACTTTCATGCCTACTATGCTCCTCTACGCAAATTGGGGGTTGACATCTCGATAATAGTAATCTATACTATTTACAAGATCAAGTCAATCCTGAACTTCTCCAGAATGACCATAGAAAGAGGTTTTAGCAGATGTCTGAACAAAAATTCTTTATTTGCAAACATTGCGGCAATCTGATCGGGATGGTGGACAATCAGGGCGTGCCGGTGGTGTGCTGCGGCGAAAAGATGACCGAGCTCGTGCCCAATACCGTCGATGCGGCCAAGGAAAAGCATGTCCCGGTCGCCGCCGTGTCCGGCAATACCGTGGCAGTGGAAGTCGGCTCGGTGCCGCATCCGATGCAGCCGGAGCACTTCATTGGCTGGATTTACTTGCAGACCGTGCAGGGCGGCCAGCGCAAGGCGCTGACGCTGCCCGGCGAGGCCAAGGCCACTTTTGCGCTGACCGATGGCGACAAACCGATCGCTGCTTTCGCCTACTGCAATCTACACGGCTTGTGGAAGGTCTCGATCTAATACATCCATCGCCCAAATGCGGCGAGGAATCCTGCTCCCCGATCGTTCCTCCGGGGAAAGGGTTCCTCGCTTTCTTGTTGTGCGCTCGGTGTGTCACTCAAATTGTCGAAACCGCCTGCCGAACACCGGCAGCGTGTAGCCCTCGCCGCGATACCCATGCAGCATCAGACGGATGCGCAGCACCAGCGCGCCGATGAGCATCGCCGCCCATGCAAGCCATAGCAGTGTGGTCAATACGATGCCGATCACCGGCATCCAGCCGACGATCAGCCCGATCACCCCCAGCCCCACCGAGGCAAACACAACCACGCACAGCAGCCCCACCGACTGCACCGCATAGCGGCGCACTGCACGGCTTCGCGTATCGGCAAAGAAGAAAAACAGCCCCATCAGCCCGCTGGCTGCCGCCAACAGGCAGGTTAAGTTGATCACCGGATTGGTGGAAATCACCGGCAACGGCGGCGGATCGTATGCGCCGTCATCACTCTCGTCGTATGCCGGATCTTCCGCGTCGTTGAATTCGTCGTGCGGTTCGTGCGGGTCGTGGCCATCGTTGTTGCGCATGCGCTCGCCTCCTTCGTGCGTCCAGTGCGTTATCGCTTCGCGCCCTTAGCCGCGGCAATGCCCTGCTCGTAGCCCTGCAAAATGGTCGAATCGTACGCAAACACGCTCTGGTGCTTCTGCGCATGCGCCGCAAATGCGAACTCCACCATTTTCTCCAGCAGCGCAGGGTACTGCATGCCCATCTCCTGCCACAGATAGAACGCCAGCGACCCGGGAATGGTGTTGATCTCGTTGATGTACAGCGTGTCGTGTTGATCCAGCATCAGGTCCACGCGCGCCACGCCCCGCCCATCCAGCGCACGGAATGCGTCGCAGGCCAGCTGCTGCGCTTTCTCCGTCAGCATGTCGCCGATCGGCGCGGGCACCTGCCTGGCCAGCGACTGCATGCCCTTGCTGGGACCCTTCGCCTGGCGCAGATACTTGTCCTGGTAGGTCAGGAATTCCTCGGTCGATACCGGCATTTCGCACACCGAGGGCGTCGCATCCTCGCCAAAACCCAGTACCGCGCAGTTGACCTCGCGCGGGCTGTCGATACCCTGCTCCACCAGCACGCGCCGGTCGAACGACACCGCGACCTCAATGGCCTTCTGCAGCGTCTCGCGATTGGTGGCGCGGCTGATGCCGATGGAGCTGCCGAGGTTGGCAGGCTTGACGAATACCGGATAGGTCAGCTTGCCCTCGACTTTGTCCAGCACCGCCTCATGCTGCTTTTCCCATGCATCGCGCAGGAACCACACATCGTCCACCACCGGCAGGCCGACGCCACGGAACATGGTTTTCATCGCGATCTTGTCCATGCCCACCGCCGAGCCCATCACGCCGCTGGAGGTATACGGAATATCGGCCAGCTCCAGCAGCCCTTGCAGCGTGCCGTCCTCGCCGTTTAGACCATGCATCACCGGCACCGCCACGTCGATATGCGCCACCACATGCTTGCCCGCGCCGCCAAACAACCCGCCCTTTTGCGGCGGCCACGCGACCAGCTCGCCGCTGCCCGCGCTGACGTCTAGCAGCACGCGCTGGATACCCGCCGCGCTTGGGTCGAACTTCGCGTAGACTTTCACATCCCGCAGCGCAGCGCCGGTATACCACAGCCCGTCGCGCGCGATATAGACTGGCACCACCGTAGATCCGCCCTGCTCGGCGGCAGCCATGCATTGCAGCGCGGACACGATCGACACATCGTGCTCGCAGGTGCGGCTCCCATAGCATACCGCCATCGTCAGCTTGTTCATGGGCGATTCCCCCCCCTTATTCCGCGTAATTATCCGGCAGATCGTTCTCGTAGAGCACCGTGTCACCGGCCCTCACCAGCGTGGCCAGCAGCGCAGTGCTTTCGTCCAGCGTGCCGACGCGGTGCAGGTTGGCCGCGTCAAACCCGGCGGCCAGCAGCCCCTCGGCAATCGGGTCGGTGCGGCGCTTGCCGATGAGGATCGCGATATCCGCCGCCTGCGCCATCTGCTCGCCAAAGGTTTTGTTGAGCGCGTCCTGTTCGCTGCCCAACTCCACCATGCCCGGCGTAATGACAATGCGGCGCGGTGGGAACTGCGCCAGCACCGCCATGGCCGCCTTCGCGCCATTGGGGTTGCTGTTAAAAGCATCGTCGATGACGGTGACGCCGTTGCCGGTGTCGAGCAGCTGCAAGCGGTGCTCCACCGGTTCCAGCTTCGCGATGCCCGCCGCCAGCTGCTCCAGGCTGAGGCCGAGCGCCATCGCCACCTCGCAGCACAGCAGCAGATTGCGGATGTTGTGCTCGCCCAGCAGTTTGGTCTCGCAGGACACGCGGTGTCCTGCTTGATCGGCCAGCGCGAATCGGCTGCCGAATGGCCCCGTGGTGATGTCCGCCACGGACAGGTTCTGTCCGGCCAGCGTCTTGTCGGCCAGCGGGCAGTCGGCATACAGCCCCTCACAAATCGCGCCGTCCTTCGCGAAAAACGCCTTGCCGTCCTTGGGCAGCGAGTCGATCAGCTCGTACTTCGTGCGCGTGATGGCCTCAATCGTGCCGAATGTGTCCAGGTGCTGCGGCCCGACCGAGGTGAGGATGCCGATGGTCGGATGCACCAGCTCGCACATCTCGCGAATGTCGCCAACGTGCCGCGCGCCCATCTCGGCGATGAACACCTGGTCGTCGGCCGCCAACTGCTCACGAATCACGCGCGTTACGCCCATTGGCGTATTGTAGCTCGCGGGCGTCGCATAGACCTTATACTTCTCATCCAATAATGTTTTCAGCAGGAATTTTGTACTGGTCTTGCCATAACTGCCGGTGATGCCGATGCGGAGCAGGCCCTTGTGCGCGTCCAGCTTTTTCTGCGCGTCGCGGAAGTATCCACGGTTGATCATCTTTTCGACCGGGCTGACCAGCAGCGCCGCCAGAACCAGCCAAAGCGGATTGAGCGCGGGCAGCAGCACCGCGACGGTCTCGTCCGCCAGAGAGAGCGCAACGACCAGCAAGACTGCTTGCGCCAGCAGCGTCGCCGCGATGAGGCGCTTGAGTCGCGGCGTGAACACCAGCGGTTTTTTGGCCGGAGCGTGCCGCAGCCGTCCCCAGATCAACGCGGCAAAGAGCAGCGGAATCGCGAGCAGCAATACCGTCTCCAACCACTCCGGTAGATAGATGTGCCAAATCAGCCAAAGCGCGGCAGCATCCGCCGCCGCCAGCAGCAAACCCGGCAGCCAGGTGCGCACCCACACGCGGCGGATCGCTCGAAAGTAGCCGGGCAGTTGATAGCTCTCCAATTGAAAAAGATGAAACAGCGCCCGCATGCACAGCGTATGCGCCCCCGCCAGCGCGACAATCCAAGCCATGGTAAAGGCCATCCTGGTCATGCGTTATCCTCCAGCAAAAAGTGCGCCACGATGCGCGCGAATTCCTGCGCGTGCTCGATATACGCGAAGTGCGTGCCCTCTACGGTAACCAGGCCCGCGTCCGGAATCTCGTGCTCCATGGCCTGCCCCATCCACAGCGGCGTCTCGGTGTCCTGCGTGCCCCAGTAGAGCAGCGTCGGCGCCCCGATGCGCGGCAGGTATTCGCGCAAATCCTGATTGATCACCTTCACAAAGGTTTGGCGCATGTCGGCGTCCAGCGCGTTGTAGTCCGCCGAGCCGAAGCGCTTGCGCAGCTTCTCGCGCATGTTCTGTGGCGCATCGCCAAAGAGGTGTGTTTTCTCGCACAGGTCACACGCCCCGCGCAGGAACTTGTATAGCCCGCCGCGCAGCTTGCGCTGGCTGGTCTGTGGCTTGCGCAGGCCCGCTGCGCCAGTCAGCACCAGCTTGGTGACCAGCTCTGGCTTCTCCGCCGCCAAGACGATGGCGACGCGCCCGCCGAAGCTATGCGCCACGATAGCGCACGGCGCGATGCCCAACGCTGTGATCAACTGCTCGATCATGCGCGCGAAGTCGGGTACACCCCAAGGCTCGGGCGGCTTGCCGCTCTGTCCATGCCCGGGAAAGTCGATTGCGGTCACGCGCGCCAGCGGCGACAGCGCGTCGATCAGCGGCGCAAATAACGCGGTCGAGCAGCCCCATCCGTGCAACAGCAGGATGTCTTTGCCGGTTCCGCGCTGTTCGTAGTGCACGCGCACGCCGCAGAATTCTCGCTCCATGCCGCCTCCGTCAAGCCGATTTTGCTCACCCTATTGTATGTAGGCTGATTCTTTATTCTACCCCATTTTGCCAAAAAAGAAAACCCCCGCGCCATCGGGCTCGGGGGAATTTTTTGCCGGATTACAGCATCAGCTTGCGTTCCAGTGTATCGGGGTTGTTGGCGTAGAGCAGCGCGTTCTCCTTGCTGATGCGCTTCTCTTTGTAGAGGCGCAGCAGCTCGCCGTCCATCGTGCGCATGCCCTGCGCCGCGCCAGCGTAGATCGCGTTGTCCAGCTGATGCACCTTGCCCTCGCGCATGATGTTCTGGATCGCGCTGTTGACGATCATGATCTCGAACGCGGGCGCCAATCCGCCGTCCAGCGTGGGGATTAGCTGCTGGCTGACCACGGCCATCAACACCATCGACAGCTGGATGCGCACTTGCTGCTGCTGGTTGGCCGGGAACACATCGACGATGCGGTCGATGGTCTTGGCCGCACCGACGGTATGCAGCGTCGAGAGCAGCAAATGCCCGGTCTCTGCGGCGGTCAGCGCGGTCTGGATGGTCTCATAGTCGCGCATTTCGCCCAGCAGGATCACATCCGGTACCTGGCGCAGCGCAGCACGCAGCGCCTTGGCAAAGGTCTCGGTGTCGTTGTTGATCTCGCGCTGGCTGACGATGCACTTCTGGTGCGGATGCAGGTACTCGATCGGATCCTCCAGCGTGATGATATGGCCGTCGGTCTCGCGGTTGATGCGGTCGATCATGCAGGCCAGCGTTGTGGTCTTGCCGCTGCCGCCCGGGCCGGTCACCAGGATCATGCCGCGCTTCATGCTGTACAGGTCGAGCACGGTGTCCGGGATGCTCAGCTTTTTCGGGTCGGGCAGGCCAAAGGGCACGACGCGCAGCACCGCTGCCAGCGAACCGCGCTGCTTATACGCGTTGCAGCGGAAGCGTCCGAGCGGCCGCATCGAGAACGAGAAATCATCGTCTCCATGCGTCCATAGGGTGTCCATGCTGCGATTGTCGCTGTGCTCGTAGATCGCGGTGATGATGGTCTCGCAGTCGGCGGGCATCAGCATTTGATCGCCCAGCGACACGAGCATACCGTTGACCTTTGCGGTCACATGCGAGCCAGGCACCAGATAAATATCCGATCCGCCCTTTTCCAGCGTCGCAGCCAAGATTTGTTGCAGTTCCATGTTATTCCTCCCTGTGTGACGTTAAAAAACAGTGATCGATTCATCGGGCGTCCATTCGCCGATGCTCTGTGTCACTTGTGATACGACGCGATAGCGCGGGCCGACGGGCGTCAGCGGCAGCTGCACCTTTACGGCGATCTGCTGCATCTCATCCAGCGGCACCGCAAAGGTCATCGTCAGGCCGCTTTCGTCCTCGGTGATCGGTTCGATGGCCGTCTCGGCGGCGATCTCTCGCACCTTGTAGGCATAGACGTCGGTCGCCCCGCTGTCGGCCGATGCGTCGGTCGGCGCCAGCGCCGCGCGCATCGCGGACAGCTTGCCCGTCGCGCGCGCCTCCGCCAGTTTCGCGTCCAGATTGGCCAATTCCTGCTGCACCTGCACGTCCGCCGCATAATATGCAGCGATCTTGGTTTGGCTTCTCTCAGTCATTTTCGCGTCGTGCATCGCGTTGATCAGCGTCAGCACGCTGACGGTGGTCATGCACAGCGCCACAAAGATCATCAGCAGCGACGTCGCGCCGGGGCCGATGCGGTAGCCTTGGTTTGTGTTCATTGCGCCACCTCCGGATCCGCGACATAGGTCGCGATCGCCATCGGTATCTTCAGGCCCTGGTCGGGACGCTCTGCGTCCTCCACACTGCGCTGGGTGACGATGCTGGCATGCATCAGTACCCCGGCGGGTTTCTGCTCGGTGGTCACCGATACCTGCACCATATACTCGCCTTCGCGCAGCGAGTACAGGCCGCTGTCATCCTGCGCAAAGCCCGACGCCAGCAGCAGCGAGGCGGGATCCGTTTGTCCGGTCAGCTTCTCCGCCCAGTTGGTGGCGCACAGCATCGCTTCCTGCGCACTCTGGTTGGTCTGGCTCTTTTGGTTGGCCCCCACGAACAGCTGAAGAGCGGTCACCGCAGTTAAGGCAAAAAACAGAATGACGATGATCAGCTCCGTGAGCAACGCATTGCTGGTGCTATTCTCGTTTTGCGCTGAACCTTGCATTCCTTTGCCTCCTCTGCGAGTTGTTGTGGGTTGGTGCGGCCGTGTCAGGGGGCGATCGCGGACACCGGGCGCGGGCGCACATAGGCGGTCGCGACGCGGCCATTGTCTGCGGTGACGATCACGCGCACCATGCCATCCTGCTGGGCAATCTCGACGCGCTGTGCATCGGTGATGGTCTCGCTGCTGTCGGTATCAAACGCCTCTTCTGCGGCGACGAACTGCTCGCGCAGCATGCCTTTGCCGGTGCCCTCTTCGGGCAGGAAGAAGATACGTGTTTCGTATGGTTCGCCGTCGATGTCCTGCGTGAGCACCAGCACCGGCATGCCCTGCTCGTCGCGCACCAACACGGTGCCTTCGGCCGCACGCACGCGGTGGCAAATATAGCTCAGCCCTGTGCGCACCTGCGCGTTGCTGGTGGAGATATCCACTGTGCCGCGATAGGCGCGCATGCCGATGAGCACCAGCATGAGCGAGAACACCGCAAACATGGCAATCAGCAAGAACACAAATAGTCCTTGCATCTTGCTGCTGCCGGATCGAACAAAGCTGATCCTGGTTTGCTCCATGGTGTTACTCCCCTCCCACCTGGCGCACGGCGATGTCCGGCATAATGTTCTGCGCGAACACCTCATACGTCACGCGGAATCGATGCGTGTCAATCACGATGCCGTAATGATCCTCCAGATACTTCAGCGTGGGCGGATACAGGCCCTCGACCGCGTAGCATGCCGAGGACGCGCGCCGGATCGCCTCTTTGAGCGCCTTTGTTTCCTCCGCGCTGGATCTTTGCTCGGTCTGCGTGAGTGCGAACACAGCGACGAGCACAATGACGGCAAAGGCAACAACTGAAAGAATCAGCGCGCGATAACGCACCCAGCGCCTGGTGTTGTACAGATGCACGTTGCCGTCCTCCTAGCTTACAGAATGACCGCCATGATACTGACCAGCGGCAGCATCACCGATAGCAGGATGCCGCCGATCACGATGGTGAGCAGCGCCACCATCACCGGCTCAATCAGCGCCACCAGGCGCGAGATACTGCTATCCATCTCTTCGTCATAGAGCCCGGCCAGCGTGTGCATGACCGCGTCGGTCTGGCCGGACAGGAAACCGATCTGGATCATCTTGTTGTGCAGCTTGTCAAAGAGGTCGGCCTTGGCGATCGCCTCGGGGAAGGACTTGCCCTCGTGCATCTGGTCGATACACACGCCGATCTTGCGTTGCGCGCCCGGGTCGTCGAACACCGCCTCGATGAGCGGCAGCGACTGCTCCAACGGGTAGCCCGAGGAGAGCATCATCGACATGTTCGAGGCAAAGCGCGACGCCGCCATGCAGCGGTAGATGCGCTTGAGCGGCGGAAAAATGACGCACACAAACTGGATCACCTGCTGGCGCAGTTTGGTGCGCAGCAGCAGCACGATGATCAGCAGCAGCACGATCAGCGCCGCCACGGCGATCAGCACGCCGATGCCAATGTTCATGCCAACGTCCATCACGGTCACCGCGCCGCGCGACAGCTCGCTGCCCAGGCCGCGATAGACCTGCGCGAAGATCGGCAGCACCTTGACCACCAACACCAGGATGACCACCGCCATCATGCACAGCAGGCCGAGCGGATAGATCACCGCGTTGAGGATGGCGCGGCGGGTTTTGCTTTCGCGCAGGTAATAGCTGCTCAGCGACATCATGACCTGGTCCAGCTTACCGGTCTGCTCGCCGATGCGCACCATCTCCACCATGTAGGGCGGGAAGGCCTTGGTGCGCTTGAGCGCCTCATAGAGCGATCCGGTCTCCTGCACGCCTCGGTTGATGCGCGCAAAGGACTCGGCAAACGCGGTCTGCTGATAGTTGTTGCACAGTGCCTCGATGCCGTCGTAAAGCGCGACGCCGGAGCTTAGGATCAGCCCGACCTGCTCGCAGAACATGCTCACTTCCTCAGCGGGGATATAGCGTCCATTGCCGGTCGCGATGTTCTCGGTGTTTTCATCCTGGCGGTGATTGGTTTGCCGACTCATACAAATGCCTCCCAGTTCTCAATCCATGCGGTTTCGATGCGTATCGCAGCAGAATCAGTAGAATCGTTCTTCGGTATAGCTCTTCACTTTGGTCTTGGTCGCTTCAAAGGTGGCGTCCATGCGCACCCATTCGCCGTTGATCAGCACTTTGCTCCATGCGTGATAGGCTTGATCGGCGTAGCCGATGACCACTTGCGTCGGCACGTTCTGCGTGCGCAGCATGCAGGCCATCAGCGCGGCGTAATCAAAGCATATGCCCATTTTCTCTTTGAGCACCGCGTCCAGGTCGGGCAGATATCCCTTTTCTACCGACACAGCGCGGATATAGTGATAGGCAATGTTGGTCGAGAGGTATTTGAATACCGCATCGGCCTTCTCCTTGTCGGAGGTGAGCCCGGCGCAGACCTCTTTGCCCAGCGCCACCGCCTGGGTGTCGTCATGGTAGTTGACGTATTGGTTGGGATACAGAAAGCAGATGTTCGGGTCGCTCAATTGTGCGGTAACCGCGGTGCTGGGCCCAGGCGAATACTGCGTGCCCTTCACCTGCTGGAAGAACTGGATCTTGTATTTGCCATCGCCTAACTGCAACGGGTAGACCTCAAACTCGCCCTTGCCGTTCAGGTCGTAAGTCAACGTGGTCTCGCCCAGGCTCACGCGCACTTTGATCTTCTTTTCCGTGGGTTTGCACTTGACCAGGATGTATCCATCGGCGCTGTTGCCGTAATCGATCTCGTAGCCGCCTTTGCTATAGGTCATATCCTTCTTGCCGGAAGGGATTGCCAGGCGAAGCGGTACGTCCTCTGCGAGCCCAACGGAGGCGGCGAACAGCGATACGCCAAAAAACGTCGCTATCAGCGCGATCCATGTGAGGGCGCGACCAGAACGAGCCATGTGCATGCAGCCTCCCGCGCGTTTCTTTTGTGCAGGCGTTCCTACAAATTTCCATTCTGAATGATTGTTCATAGTATACCATGCGTCGGTGTATCACACAAGTAAAATCCCTGTTTATATCTGGTTTTTCTGCACTGTTCGGCAGCGGTTGCACCCGCATTTACAAGCGCATGCTGTTATGGTATGATTTTATAAGAGATTTTGTTGTCCCAACACGCAGAAGGAGGAAAAACATGGCAGAAAAGCACGCATCGCAGGATTCTATGCGCCCGGAACACTTCGATGGACAAGTCGGTGATCTGCATTGCAACAGCGTGCATTCCGACGGCTCGACGACCGT
>JAVBUY010000190.1:0-5353 GCA_031554855.1 Eubacteriales bacterium | reverse complement strand
CAGATGTACGAAGTCGTGTGCGATGGCTGCGGCAAGACCACCCAGGTGCCCTTCCAGCCGCGTGGCGATCGTCCGGTGTACTGCCGCGATTGCTTCGACCGTCAGCGCCAGGGCTACTAAGATCTCTCGAACAAAATGCATTGCGCATTTTGTTCGGTCGCGTGGCGGGGCCACGCACTCGCTTTGCTCGTAGTGGCGGATATGTTTTCCTCAGGGAAAACGCCCCGCCCGATCGGCAGAGCCGATCGATACGATCGAGGATGAAGGGGTTAGACCCCTTCATGCATCCCCGAGTGTGTGACCATACCATGCGGATGAACAAAAAGCCGCGGGGAATCGAAAGATTCCCCGTTGTTTTGTTTTGGCGCGTGATTCTTGTTCCAGCCGACTTTTTCTGCTACAATGTCGGCAATAGTGTAAACAGGAGATGACGATATGCAGCCGGTACGTTTTGGCATTCTAGGCGCGGGCAGAATCGCCGCACGCTTGGTCACCGATCAGCATTTGGCCGAGGGCGCGGTCTTTACCTGCGTGGCCTCGCGCGATCTGTCCCGCGCGCAGGCGTTCGCCGACAAGTGGCACATCCCGCACGCGCTGGACAGCTACGAGGCGCTGGTCGCGCGCGAGGACGTGGACGTGGTCTACATCGCCACGCCCAACCCGATGCATTGCGAGCAGGCCATGCTGGCGATGCGCGCGGGCAAGCACGTGCTATGCGAAAAGCCGGTGGCGCTCAACGAGGCAGAGCTCCTGCGCATGCTGACCTGCGCGAAACAAAACAACGTGTTCTTTATGGAAGCGATGTGGACGCGCTTTTTCCCGGCGACGCTCCAGGCCAAGCAGCTGATCGCCGACGGTGCGATCGGCGCGGTGCAGGGCATGCATGCGCAGTTCTGCTTTAGCAAACCCTTTGATCCGGCGGAGCGGCAGTTTGACCTTCAGTTGGGCGGCGGCGCGCTGCTCGACGTGGGCTGCTACCCGATCTGCTTCGCGATGGACATGATCGGCAGTGCACCCGAGCAGGTGACCGGCGTGGCCGCGCTCGGCCCGACCGGCGTGGACGAGCAAAACACCATGGCGCTGCGCTTTCCCGGCGGGATCGTGGCCGACCTGTCCAGCGGCGTGCGCGCCGCGCGCCCCGAAGTGGCGGAGATCTACGGCAGCGAGGGCATGCTGACCGTGCCGCTGTTCCACTTTGCCACGCAGGTGCTGCTGACCAAGGGCGGCAAGACCGAGGTGGTGTTCGACCAGCCGTATGAGCCGGAGGGCTTTCGCTACCAGGTGATGCACGTCGCGCAATGCGTGCGCGAGGGACTGAAGGAATCGCCGCGCATGACGCACGCCGACTCGATCGCGTGCATGCGCGTGATGGACGAGCTGCGCAGGCAGTGGGGCCTGAAATACCCGATGGAGTAACAGCATGCCAAAGCTCGAAGCCTATTCCCGCGACCTGCCCTACAGCTACGCGCTGGGCATCTTTCCGGCGATGGAATGCCTTTCGGCTCGGCCGCAGGCGTGCCAGCGCCTATTGGTGCATAGCGAGGCAGGGGACAGCGAGGGCGTGCGCAAGCTCATCGCGGCGGCGCAGGCGCATGGCGTGCGCATTGAGCAGGCCGACCGCATGCTGGGCAGGCTGTCCGGCAAGGAGAACTGCTATGCGGCGATGGTATTTGCCAAGCAGCAGGACGCGCTGGACGCGCACAAGCCGCACCTGGTGCTGCACCACCCGTCGGACGGCGGCAACGCGGGCACGATGCTGCGCACCTGCCTGGCGCTGGGCGTGCGCGATGTGGCGATCATCCGCCCGGCGGTGGACATCTACGACCCGCGCGTGGTGCGTGCGTCGATGGGCGCGCTGCTGCACCTTAACATCGCGCACTACGACGACTTCGCGGCCTACCGCGCGGTGTACGCGGCGCACGCGGTCTATCCGCTGATGCTCGACGGCGCGAAGCCGCTGGACGAAGTGGCGCGGCAGGTGCGCACGCCCTACGCGCTGGTGCTGGGCAACGAAGCGACCGGACTGCCCCCGGAGTTTGCGCAAGCCGGGCAAACCGTGCGCATTCCGCAGTCCGAGCGAGTGGATTCGCTCAATGTGGCGGTGGCGGCGGCCATTGGACTGTACGCGTTTCGCCAGGCCGAGGGCGCGTTCGACGGGGCGCGGGTAAAGGAGGACATCTGATGCAGACGTTTATGCAGGATTGTGCGGCGCAATTGGGCGACGCGGTACGCTTTGTCGCGGAGCGCGGAGCGCTGCGCGAGGGTGCGGTGGTGGTGCTGGGCTGCTCGACAAGCGAGGTGGCGGGCGGCGTGATCGGCAAGGAATCCAGCCCGGAGCTGGGGCAGGCGCTGGCGCGGGCGTTTTTCGATGCGTGCGGTGCGCTGCAACTGCGCGGCGCGGTGCAGTGCTGCGAGCACCTGAACCGCGCGCTGGTTGTCGAGCGCGCCTGGGCTGAGCAAGCGGGCTGGGAGATCGTGTCGGCGGTGCCGCACCCGAAAGCGGGCGGCTCGTGCGGCGCGGCGTACTATCGGCTGCTCAAGGAGCCGGTGCTGATCCAAGCGATCCAGGCCGACGCCGGACTGGACGTCGGCGACACATTGATCGGCATGCACCTGCGCCCGGTCGCTGTGCCGGTGCGCGCGCCGTTTGACAGCGTGGGCAAGGCGCACCTGGTGATGGCGTTCTCGCGCCCGCGCCTGATCGGCGGCGAGCGTGCGCGCTATACGCTGGACTGACCGCTTGCAATGCGGCGGCGCCTCTGATACAATTATCCATTGGGAATGGAGTGAATGCATATGAAGATCGTCGTGGACGCGATGGGTGGCGACAACGCGCCGCAAGTGAACGTGCAAGGCGCGATCGCCGCGCTGCGGGCATACCCCGACCTGGAGATTTGTCTGATCGGCCAAGAGGAAGCGATCCGCCCCTGCCTGGGCGACTATCAGGACATCGCAAGCCGCCTGGAGATCGCGCACGCGCCCGAGGTGATCGGCATGCACGACGCGCCGGTGCTGGCCATCCGCCGCAAGGTGGATTCCTCCATCGTGCAGGGGCTGCTGCGCGTCAAGGAGGGCAAGGCCGACGCATTCGTCTCCGCCGGATCGACCGGCGCGGTGCTGGCCGGCGGCATGTTCCGCGTCGGACGCATCGAGGGCATCGAGCGGCCCTGCCTGGGCGCGCTGCTGCCGCTTAGGCACAGGTCGTCCATCCTGGTGGACACTGGCGCCAACGTGGACTGCCAGCCCGACTGGCTGGTGCAGTTCGCGCTGATGGGCGCGGTCTATATGGAGCGCGTGCAGGGCATCGAGCGGCCCGAGGTGGCGCTGATCAACATCGGCGTGGAGGACGAGAAGGGCAACGAGCTGGCCAAGAAAGCGCACGCGCTGCTGGCGCAAGGGCAGCCGTTTCATTTCATCGGCAACGTCGAGCCGCGCGACATCCCCGAGGGCGTCGCCGATGTGCTGGTCGCCGATGGGTTCGTGGGCAACATGCTGCTCAAGTTCTTAGAGGGCATGGCCAAGACGCTGTTCGGCATGATCAAGGAAGGGCTGATGTCCAGCCTGCGCGGCAAGATGGGCGCGCTGCTGGCCAAGCCGGTCTTTGCGCGCATCAAGGGCAGCATGGACGCCACCGAGGTCGGCGGCGCGCCGCTGCTGGGCGTGGAGGGCGTGGTCATCAAGGCGCACGGCAACTCCAACGCGCGCGCGATGTTCTGCGCGATCCGCCAGGCGCGCACGATGGTCGAGCGCCAGGTCGTGCGGCACATCCGCGAGGGAGTGGGTCAGCTCAAACAATCGGCGACTGAATAAGCTTTCGTAAAGCAATCATAAAGCAATCATAGAGGAGGACGCGCACATGGTGTTCGATAAGGTCAAAGAGATGGTGGTCAAGCAGTTCAAGGTTTCGCCCGATCTGGTGACGCGCGAGGCGCGCTTGCTGGAGGATCTGCGCGCGGATTCTGCCAACGTCATGATGCTGGTGATGGACCTGGAGTCCGAGTTCGACATCATGATGGAGGACGACGCGCTGGTCACTGTCAAGACCGTCGGCGATCTGGCCGACTACATCGAGAAGAAGCAGAAGTAATCCGGCATCATACGAAAGCGTTGCGTGCGGTCAACGAAGGACGTTGGCCGCACCGCTACGCATGGGGGAGGCAAGGTCGCATATGCCCGAGGGCACCGCAGTCGAACGCGCAATCGGCTATCGCTTTGATCGGCAGCAGCTGCTCTCGCAGGCGCTGACGCATCCTTCGTATGCGCTGGGGCACGGCGCGCAGGACAACCAGCGCCTGGAGTATCTGGGCGACGCGGTGTTGCAGCTGTGCGTGACGCGCAGGCTCTACGACCTGTATCCCGACCTGAACGAAGGCCAGCTGAGCAAGCGGCGCGCCGCGCTGGTGTGCGAGGCGTCGCTGTGCGAGGCGGCCAGGAAATTCGGGCTGGGCGAGGCGCTGCGCTTGGATCACGGCGAGCAGGTGACCGGCGGCCGCGACAAGCCCTCGGTGCTGGCCGACGCGATGGAGGCGGTGATCGCCGCCACGTATCTAGATGGCGGGCTGGAAGCCGCCGCCGCGCTGGTCGATCGCGCGCTGGGGCAATACGACGCGCTGGGCGCGGTGACGCCCGACGCCAAGACCGCGCTACAGGAATACCTGCAAGCGCTGGGCAAGCCCACGCCGACCTATCGCATCACCGGCGAGGAAGGCCCGCCGCACGCGCGGATATTCACCGCCGAGGTCATGATCGGTGACCACCCGCATGGCCAGGGCCAGGGCATTAGCAAGAAAATCGCGCAGCAGCAGGCCGCGCAGCAAGCGCTGGACGCGCTGATGCGGCGCGCGTAAACACGCCGACAGAAAGGGGGAGATGCCGATGCGCCTGAAAAAGCTGGAGATCTATGGGTTCAAGTCCTTTGCCGAGCGCACCGAGATTGTGTTCGAACAGGGCATTACCGGCATCGTCGGCCCCAACGGCAGCGGCAAATCCAACATCGCCGACGCGGTGAAATGGGTGCTGGGCGAGCAGAATGCCCGCAGCCTGCGCGGCGGCAAGATGGAGGACATCATCTTCGGCGGCACCGAGACGCGCAAGAAGCTGGGCTACTGCGAGGTGTCGCTGACCTTCGACAACCAGGACATGTCGCTGGCGGTCGATTACAGCGAGGTGCAGATCACCCGCCGCGTCTACCGCAGCGGCGAGAGCGAATACCTGCTCAACAAAACCGCCTGCCGCCTGAAGGATGTCATCGACCTGTTCCGTGACACCGGCATCGGCAAGGAGGGCTATTCGTTGATCGGTCAGGGCCGCATCGACGAAATTCTGTCCGTCAAGAGCGAGGATCGCCGCCAGG
>JAVBUY010000220.1:0-12141 GCA_031554855.1 Eubacteriales bacterium | reverse complement strand
CGCCGACATGGCGCGCGGCATCCACTACGTCGTGCACACCAAGTGGCTGACGCAATTCCTGCTGTTCTACCTGTTCTTCGCGCTGATGTTCGGGCCGGTGGTGTTCTTAACGCCGCTGATGGTCGCGCGCAGCTTTGGGCCGGAGGCCTGGCGATTGATGGCGCACGAGATCGTCTTTGCGGTGGGCGCGGCGGCGGGCGGCCTGCTGGTCGGCTTCGTCGGCAAGCGGTTCAAAAATATGATGTACATGCTCATCGGCGGGTGCATCGCCTTTGGCCTGACGACGCTGATCATGGGCTTTTCGCCCAACTTCTGGTTCTACCTGGGTGTGATGCTGCCCATGGGCATCACCATGCCGCTGATCAACACCGGCTCGATGACCATCCTGCAAACGCGCGTGCAGCCCGACATGATGGGCCGCGTGTTCGGCCTGTCGTCGATCATCTCGTCCAGCGCGATGCCGCTGTCTATGGTGTTCTTTGGCCCGCTGGCCGATACGATGAGCGTCGAGATGCAGCTGATCATCACCGGTGTGCTGATGGTGGCGATCTCGCTGCTGATGCTGCGCGCCAAGGAATGCATTGCGATCGGCGTCGAACCGGAGCCGGAGGCGGGGCAGGGTGCGATCCCCGAGGGAACGGAGGCGTAGGCTCGAGCCGCTGGCAACAGCGGCTCTTTTTATGCCGCGCGGCGGCACACGGGTGACCGCATTCCGCCGCCCACTCATCAAGAGCAAGAGAAAAAGTCGTACCGTTGACGCTTGATGCGGCTTTTTTTGATCCGCCGCAATGATGCGTGGCTTCCTGTCTTGCTCCATCTAACATCTTGCAAAATTGTCGAAATTTATGGTATAATGTTATGACTATCCATGTTTTCCAGCGGACGGCTCCAGCACCCATGCACATGCGACCTACCATGTGAAAGAGGGGCGCCTATGCAGCGTGAGGCATGCAAACGCACGGAGGTTCATTACTATTCCGAGCATTTGAGCAAGAAGCTGGAAGGACTCCGCCATGCGCGAGCCACCATCATTGAAGCGCCGCCGGGCTACGGAAAGACCACCGCAGTGCGCGATCGCCTGTGCAATGTGCTGCCGCCAGGCACGCCGGTGTATTGGCTGACCGCCACCGACGAAGCGACTTCCGCTTGTTTTCAGCGCTTTGCGCGCATCGTCGATGCGATCGATCCAGTCTCTGGCCGACGGCTGCTTGCCGCCGACCCGCTCAACGCGGTAACCATTGGCGATGCCTGCGAAGCCGTTCGGTCGATTTGTTGTGCGCACGAAACCTACCTCATCATTGACAACTTTCATCTGCTGCATGCCGCGACGCCTGATCCGTTTGTATCCGCGCTGGTCGAGCATGGCGGGGACGCGCTGCGCGTTGTGCTGCTGACGCACCCGCTCAACCGCAAAACATTGCCGGAGCGGTTCTCGCACGGTCTTTTGCAATTTACCACCGAGGATTTCACGCTCAATGCTGCGGATATCAGGAGCTACTACGCATTGGCGGACGTACACATTACGCAGAAGGCCGCCATGCGGCTGGCTGACGCAACCGGTGGCTGGATTGCCGCGGTTTGCCTGCAATTACGGGCGCTCCGAGAGAGGGGCGCTCTTTTTGATGGAAGAGATATCCTGACGCTCATGGAGCGCATCGTGTGGGATACGCTCACCGAGCGGCAAAGGATCTTTCTGATGCGGCTGTCGCCGTTTGAGACCTTGACCCTGACGCAAATATGCGCACTGCTACGCGTAGATGCGCTGCATCAGGAAGACATGGACGCACTGTCCTGTCCGTTCATTCAGCTCGAGCCGGTGGAACAAAGGTACGAGATACACACCATCTTATCGAAGCTGCTGACACAAAAGCGTCTGGCAAAAGGCGACGCGTTCAACAACGAGTGCATGTGGCAGGCGGGCAGAGCATGCCGCGATATGGGCTTAACACGGGAGGCGCTCGGCTTCTTCTGGCAGGTAAAAGACTATGCGCAAATCCTCTCGCTCGATCTCTCGGAGGTGTTGTTCAGTTGCATCGGCGATGTCCCCTTCGCGCAAATCGCCTGGGACGTGGCGCAGCACTGCCCGGCTGAAGTGAAGCAGGCGCACTTGCTCTCGATGCTGCGCATGGGGCTGGCCCTGCTGGCCGGGGGGATGCGCGCCCCCTTTCGCATGCTGATGGACGAGCATCGCGATATGCTTGCCGCCCTGGACGATCCGCCTGAGCTGGTGGCAGAGTGGCTGCTGCTCACCTCACTGGGCGAATATCCGTGCGCGGAACGCATGATGCGATCGCTTCAACAGGCGTCGGCGCTGTTTGGCGGCAGACAATCCAAGGTCATCCAGCCCAGTGCGCCCTTTGGCATCGCCAACTGTGTGCCGATCGCGGTATACCACACCTCACCGGGCGCGGCGGATCGTGAAGCCGAGTGGTTGGACGATTATTTGGCGCTATACACTGCCATCACAGGCGGTCATGGCTATGGCGCAGGCGCTCTGTATCGGGCGCAGTGCGCGTATCAGCGCGGCGATCTGGAAAACGCCGAAATCTTGGCCTATCAAGCGTCCTACCAGGCGGAAAACAAGCAGCAAAGCATTGTGCAGCTATGGGCGGCGCATCAGCTTGCACAGGTCGCGCTGCATCGGGCGGACACGGCCGGGTGGTGGACAGCGGTGTCCGGTATGGAGCTTGCCGCATCGCAGCCGATGCGCAATAGCCGCATTTTCCAATCCGCCCTGGACATTGCGCGAGGCGTTTTGCTGGCGGAACTGCAACAGTTTTCGGGCATTGCGGATTGGCTGAAAGCCGGTGATTTTTCCGAGCAAAGGCTGCTGCCGGATATGATCCCGATGGCGCTGTTCATTCATATGTCGTGCCTGCTGGAGCAAGGCGATTCAGCGAGACTGGTGGGCATCGCGCAGGCTCGGTACGCCGAAGGGCTGGGCAACACGCCGATGCATGCCGCTCTCAGCGCATTGACTGTGGCTGCCGCCTACATGCAGATGAAGGACACCGCGCGCGCCATCGAGTATGTGCATCAGGCCGCCTTGGCAGCGCTGCCCGACGGCATGTTCTTTCTGTTTGCTTCCTTCTCATGGCTTTTGCATGGGTTAAGCGACGAGATCTTCCGCAAAGAGTTCCCCGCGTTCTGGAACGACTTTTTAGCCGCCAAACGGCGATTCGGATTGGGATGGCGCAAATTGTACCAAGACATGACGCAGAGCGAACTGCCGGAAAAGCTGACCGCGCGAGAAATGGAGGTCGCGAAGCTGGCGGCGAGCGGCCTGCGCAACGCAGAGATCGCCGAGCGGCTTTCCCTATCCAATGCGACGGTGCGCGCTCATCTTCGCGCCATTTTTCAGAAGCTGGATGTGGATCGCCGGGCGAAATTGGCCGACGTGCTGAAATAAAATATAGTCATTATATCTAATATTTGAATAGAATTTTAATATATATAGTCCATTTGGACGAGGATTTTTTCGCAGATGCGTGTTATTCTGGCATTGTCAGGATGCACGACAGCTGCGGTTTTTTGTGTTCCGCTCTGTGAGAAAGGGGGGGATCGTGCCATGAACAAAGAGAATCGACCCAAGTGTATGGAAAAAGGCATGCATCTGGCCCAGGACGCGCCGTGCGTGGAGGCGGGAGCATCGTCTCTGGTCATCACTTGGACGCAAGGGAATAAAATGCAGGACATCCAAAAACTGTTGGAAGAACACGGTGCGCTGCTGAAGGAATGGGGATTCCACATCGAGGACGTCATGGCGCTGGTGAAATCCAGAGCGTGCGCAAAGCCGGGCGCCGGGCTATGGCTGGTGTCCGATTGCGGCGGACAGGTCAGCATCACGCCGCTGGGCTTGAACTAAGAGAGCATCTGCGAGACGATGCAAAAGACCAGACGAAAGAAGGTGAGTTTGTGGAGCGATATGGTGTGATTCTGGCGGGCGGATACGGCAGCAGGCTCTGGCCGCTGTCGCGGCAAAAGACGCCAAAGCAATTTATTGATTTTTTTGGCGAGGGTTCCTTGTTGAAGCAGACGATACAGCGATTGGATGGCGTCGTCGATCCGGAGCACATTCTGGTCGTGGGCTGTCAGGACCAAAGCGCGACGATGCTGCGGGAAACGCGCGGATTGATTCCGCCCGCCAATCTGCTGATGGAGCCGACCGGACGCAACACCACGGCGTGCATCGCGTTTTTGGCCGCGCATCTGGAAAGCAAACCGGACGCGGTGCTTTGCATTTTGCCGAGCGACCACTATATCGCCGATGTCGAGGCCTTCCGCGCGGTGATTCGCAGGGCCATGGACGCCGCCGAGCGTACCGATCACATCGTGACCGTGGGCATCCAACCCACGTTCGCGGCGACCGGGTTCGGCTACCTGCGCGCGTCCGGGCCAGTGGCGGGCGAAGACGGAGCGTATTATGTGGAGCGATTCATCGAGAAGCCCGACGAACAGCGCGCGCGCCGGTATGTGGAGCAGGGCTGTTATTACTGGAACGGCGGCATGTTCATCGCCAAGCGCAGTGTGCTCGAGCGCGAGATGATGGCCCACCTGCCGCATATGCTCGACGACGCGCGGCGCGCATACCGGGCACAACAGGACGGCTATCCGCACCGGGCGCTCAGGATCTACGCTTCACTGCCCAGCCTGTCGATCGACTATGGCGTCATGGAAAAGAGCGACACCCTGATTGTCATCCCCGGTGATTTTGGCTGGAGCGACGTGGGCAGCTTTGACGCGCTGTATACCATCGCGCCCCAGGACGAGGACGGCAACGCGGTATTAAACGGCAGGTGCATGTCCATCGACGCGCACTCGCTAGCGGTGTATACGAACAAGCCGGTGGTTGCGCTGGGCGTGGAGAACCTGGTGGTGATCGACACCGAAGATGTGCTGTTCCTATGCAAAATGGGTCAAGCACAGCGCACCAAGGACGTGCTCGGCATGCTGCGCGTCAGCGGACTAGGCGACCTCATGTAGAGAGGGGGGCTTTTCGTGCTGTCGGTGGTGGTGCCTAGCTACAACGAGCGCCACGGCATCGCAACGATGATCGAGCGTGTGCATCAGGCGCTCCAGCACATCGATCACGAGATCGTCGTGGTGGACGACAGCGGCGACGGCACAGACGATGTGCTCCGATCCCTCAGCCAAAGCGACGCGCGGTTGCGCTTTGCGCACCGCGAGGGCAAACGTGGCCTGGCCAGCGCGGTGATGCTGGGGTTCGAGCTGGCCCGAGGCGATGTGCTGTGCGTCATGGACGCCGATTTGCAGCATCCGCCTGAATTACTGCCCGACATGTTTCAAGAGATAACAGACGGCGCCGACCTGGTGATCCCCAGCCGGTTTTTATCGGGCAGCAGCATCCGCACGTTTTCGTCGCTGCGCCGCATGTACTCCATGGGCGGCAAGTGGCTGGGCAAGCTGCTGCTGCGCTCGCTGAGCCACGCAACCGATCCGATGGGCGGATTTCTGATGCTCCGGCGATCGGTGATCGAACATGTGCGGCTCAAGCCGATCGGCTGGCGCGTGCAGATGGAAGTGCTGGCCATGGGGCACTACCGCCGCGTGGTCGAAATCCCGTATTCGTTCCAGCCCCGTTATGCCGACCATTCCAAGATGAGCCTGAAGCCCACGCTGGAATATGTGGGGCATGTGCTGATGCTCATCGTGCGCAGCGAGCGCGAGCGAAGGTTCTACCTGTTTGCGCTGGTGGGGATGTCGGGCATTTTGATCGACATGCTGATGTTCTATATCCTCCATACCCGCCTGGCGCTGGGACTGAACGCATCGGCCACCATGAGCGCGATCTGCGCCGCGCTGTATAACCACACGTTGAATCGACACGTCACCTGGCGACACGAGCGCCGACATGGCGCGGGACCTATTGCGCTGGAAATGCTGCGCTTCGCAGCAGTCTATTGCGTGGGCATCGCGCTGAAAAACCTGGTGCTGTACGCGCTTGTCGCCGCCGGCCTTTCTCCCGCGTGGGCGAACCTGCTGGGCATCTTTGCCGCGGGGCTGTGCAATTACGCGCTGTGTGCGCGCTATGTGTTCCCCCGTGTCAAGCGCCCCGAGTTTGTTCGCCGAACGCTGCCCGATGGAGGTGATGACCCGTGCGTATGACGGCATCCGGATCGGTCAAGCGCGCCCCTTCCTATAACATGCAGTTGGGCGAGCGGCTGATGCTGGCAGGATACATCGACGAGCGGCAACTTGGTGAAGCCATTGCGTACCAGCAGCTGCACGGCGGCCTGATCGGGCACGCGCTGGTGCAGCTGGGCATCCTCAGCGACGAAACGCTCAAACAATTCTTCAAACAGGAGCCGGTGGCGCTCTCGGGCGAGCGGCTGGTGGAGGCGCGGCTGATTACGCCCAAGCAGCTTTCCGAGGCGCTCCGATTCCAGGCCAAGCATGGTGGTCGGCTGGGCAGCGCGATTGTGGCGCTGGGCTTCGCCAAGCAGCGCGCGGTGGACGCATTCTACCGCGCCGAAAGCGAGCGTGAGCCACGGCTGATGGGCGAAGTGCTGGTGGAGGCAGGACTGGTCACGCCCGAGCAACGCGACGAGGCGCTGCTCTTCCAAAAGAACAGCGGCGGCCAGCTGGGCGAGATCCTGATCTCGCTGGGATACGTGGACGAGGCGGCATTCTGCAAGGCGCTGGCCACCCGCATGCACATGGGGCGCGTCGGCAGCGAAGCGGACTACTCGCAGTCGCGGCGACTGCCCTTCGAGGTCGCGCTCAAGCTGGGCGCCATCGTCATCCACGCACGCCCCGACAAGTACGTGCTGGCGACGCGCGATCCGCTCAGCGACGAGGCGCTGGCCGAAATTCAATCCTATCTGGATAAGCCGGTAGAGCAAGTGCTGGCCAGCCAGAGCGAGATCGAGCACTTCTGGGAACTGATCTATCCCTACGAGGAGTCGCGCGATAGCCTGTATCAGCTGTTTGAACAGCAGCCGGAGAACTCCGCCATTGTGACGATGACGCGCGGCCAGCGCATCATCGGTCTCATCCTGGCGGCCGGGCTGCTGATTGTCACCGCGCTGAACTTTCAGCTGGCGTTTTTGCTGATCAACGGCGTGATCCAACTGCTGTACGGCGTGTTCACGCTCATCAAGTGCTATCTGCTGATCAAGGGACTCACCCGGCGCAATCCGATCCGGTTCACGCCCGAGCAGATCAGCGACATCGACGAGCGCGAGCTGCCGGTGTATACCATTCTGGTGCCGCTGTATCGCGAGAAGGAAGTGATCGACCAGCTGGTGCAGAACCTGACCAACCTGGACTATCCGCACCACAAGCTGGATATCCGCATCCTGTTGGAGCAGGACGATACGGAGACCATCGAGGCGCTGGAGGCGATGCGGCTGCCCAGTTACATCACGCCCATCGTGGTGCCCGACACCCAGCCGCGTACCAAGCCCAAGGCCTGCAACTATGGCCTGATCCGTGCGCGCGGCGAGTATGTGGTGATCTACGACGCCGAGGACATGCCCGAACCCGACCAGCTCAAAAAGGCGTATCTGGCGTTTCAGCGGCTGCCCGAGTCGTACGTGTGCGTGCAGTCCAAGCTCAATTACTACAACAATACCCAGAATTTGCTGACGCGCTGGTTTACCCAGGAATACAGCACGTGGTTCGACTCGCTGCTGGTCGGCGTGATGGCCGCCGATATGCCGATCCCGCTGGGCGGCACCTCCAACCACTTCAAGACGCACACGCTGCGGCGCTTGGGCGCGTGGGATCCGTTTAACGTCACCGAGGACGCCGATCTGGGCGTGCGGCTGAACAAGCTGCAATACCAAACCGCCATCATCGACTCGCACACCTGGGAAGAAGCCAATTCCAACCTGCATAGCTGGATTCGCCAGCGCTCGCATTGGATCAAGGGCTACATGCAGACCTGGCTGGTGCACATGCGCCGTCCGGTCGGCCTGTTTCGGGCGCTGGGGTTCAAGGGCTTTGTGGGCTACCAAACGCTGATGCTGGGCACGGTGATCACGCCGCTGCTCAATCCGTTGTTCTGGACGATGCTGGCCCTGTGGTTTGCCCTGGAGCCCGATGTGATCGCGCGCATGTTCCCCGGCGCGCTCTTTGCGCTGGCAGCGATCCTGCTGGTCGCCGGGAACTTCGTGTTCGCGTATACCAACTTGGTTGGCACCTACATGACCGTGCGCGAGAGCGAACTGGCCGGGCGCATGGATATCCCCTATTCGGTGATGCTCTCCAGCTTGCTGCTGCCGGTGTACTGGGTGATGATGAGCGTCGCCGGGTACCGCGCGCTGTTCCAGCTGATCTTCCGTCCGTTCTACTGGGAAAAGACAACGCATGGCCTGGCCACGCAGAACACCCTGAACGGCAACGGCAACGGAAATGGAAATGGGAATGGAAACGGAAATGGAAATGGATACGGAAATGGATACGGCAAGACACGACCGATAGAAAGGATGGGGATGGATGCATGAGCAAGAAGAAACAAGCGATCGCCCTGGTGCTGACATTGCTGGTGGCTGTCGTACCGAATCTTGGCGCGCTGGGTTCCGGATTGGGTGCCACACCGCAGCCTGTGCCTACGTTCAAGATCATACACCCTACCCAGATCCCGACGCCGACGCCTACCCCAACTCCGACCCCGACGCCAATCCCAACGCCGACCCCAACCCCAACCCCAACCCCGACCCCAACCCCGACGCCGACCCCAACCCCGACCCCAACCCCAACGCCGACGCCAACACCAACCCCAACCCCCACCCCAATCCCGACCCCCACACCGGTGCCGCCGGGGTACTCCCAGCAACTGACCATTCCGTTAACCCGCGTGGATCAAAAGCTGGTCATGCCCAAGAACACGATGTCGTACTGGTTCTATCTGCCGGATGGCGTCACCCTGGGTCAAGAATGCACGGTCACTTTGCACTTCACGTATTCCATCAGTTTTATTGAGACACTGTGCTCATTGACGGCGCACATGAATGATATCCCGCTGGAAACCTACACATTCGACGAGGAAGACAAACGCGAGGTTTTTTGGACAATCCGATTCGATGCGGCGCTGATGAAACCGGGCGCTTACAACGAGTTGAAGCTCGACTCTGTGCAGCGATCGATCGAAGGCGACTGCGCGGATATCGACAATCCGTCCAACTGGCTGGTGCTGCACAAAGATTCCGCGCTCAGTCTTTCCTATGACCCCAGCCTGCGCCCCGATGTAGCCGAGTTCTATGGGCTGTTCATGGAGGCGCTGTCCCGGCCCTTTGCCATCGAGCACGACTTCGCACTCGGCGATCCAGGCAATGCCGACGCGCTGGGCACGATGCTGGGCATCGCAGGTGCCAGCGGCATGTACTTCCCGGACCGGCAATATGTGCAATATCGCGTGCTGCCGGAGCCGAAGCTGAGCGAGCGCAGCGCGGTGTATATCCAGACCGATGCGGGCGGGCAAGGCGACCAGCCGGTCGTGTCGCTCGAAAGCGCGGGCAACGGCGCGTCCACCTACCTGATGCGCATTGAGGGCCAGTCCCCGCAGAGCTTTGCGCGCGCGGCAGCGTTCTTCCATAACCGCACGCTGATCGAGGCAATCGAGCAGAGCAGCGTCACGCTGGCCAATGAGATCGTCCCCCAGAGCATGCGCCAGGTGGCCGAGCTGAACGACGAAGGCCTGTATACGTTTGCGGACATGGGCTTCTCGGATATCCAGCTTACCGGCACGTTCCACCATCGCGCCAGCCTCAGTTTCCTGCAGCCGGAGGGTGTGCGCGGCGCACCGGGTTCTTACCTGGATGTGCGTTTCCGCCACAGCGCGGCGCTGCTGTCCGACCGCTCGCAGCTGACCGTGCTGGTCAATGGCGTGCAGATCGCCAGCGCCAAATTATCGGTGGCCAATCTGGAAAACGGGCAGCTGATGGTGCCCATTCCGGAAGGCGCGCTCGACAGCCCCGAGATCCGCGTGGATTTCGAATGCTATCACTACCTGGGCAAGGTGGACTGCGTCAAGGATTACTACGACGTGGCCTGGACGGTGATCGACGCCAAGGCGTCGAAGATCTGCTTGTTCAAGGGCAATCAAGGCATTCGCCCAACGCTGACGGGTTTCCCCTTCTTTTATGGCAGTGCGCCGTCGGTTCGGCTATACCTGCCCGATCAGCCGAGTGCGCGTCTGCTGGCGTGCGCTGCCGCCATGGCCGCGCGCGCCGGACAAAACACGCGGCTGGCGCTGGATTGGCGCGTGCTGAAAGAAAACCTGTCCGGCAACGAAGCGGCGCCACCCGACGGCGGTACGCTGGTCGTGTTTGGCAGGCGGGATCAGGTGCAGCTCCCCGACGAGGTCGCAAGCCAACTCGCCATCGCGCCTAGTGACGCCGGATGGAGCATGCGCGAGGACCTGAAGCTGGCGGCGGAAGCACTCTCCGGCAAGACCATTCTACAGGTCGTCCGCTCGCCCTGGGCCTTCCAGCAAAAAGTGTATGTGGTGCTGTATGAGGACGAGCAAAATCTCGACCACCTGACCAGGCTGCTCAGCGACCGCGATTACATGGCGGCGCTCGACGGCCAACTGGTGCTGATCGGCAAGGACGCCGGTGTGCAGGCATTCGCCACCGATCCGCTCGCGCCGACGATCGACGAGATTCCGCTGGGGCTGACCGACTATGTGAAGCGTGTGGAAAACTTTACGCACATGAGCTGGTGGGTACTGCTGCTCATTCTGCTGTGCGCGGTGATCCTGATCGGCGTGGTGATTCGCGTGGTGCGCCGCAAGCACGACGAGTACAAGCGCGCGGTCGAGAATCACAGAAAGAGCCAGGGATTTGCCAAGCGAAAGCCGGACGGTGAGCGCGATGAATAGCGACGCAAAGCGCGCCGCGCCGCCCCGCCTCTGGGGCAGCGCGCTGGTATTCGCGCTGGTGCTGGCGCTCGAGATCCTCGGCGCATACTGGTTCTTCTATATCAAAGGGGTCGCGATGGCCGACGCGCTGTCCAAGACCGCCAACGCCTACTATGTGCTGCTGATGGATCCGCCCAACCTGGCGGCCATCGGGTTTGTGTGGAACCTGCTGCCCAGCCTGCTGCAAATTCCGCTGCTGCTGATCGCGCCACTATGGCGGCCGCTGCAAACGCACGGCGTCGCCGGCGGCATCATGACTGCCGGGTTCGCGGCGTTCAATGCGGCGCTGCTGTATCACGGGCTGCGGCGCGCGGGATTGGGGCGGCTGGGCTCGCTGGGGCTTTCGCTGCTGTTCGCGCTGAACCCGTACCTGTTCTTTTACGGCGCGAACGGCATGAGCGAGATGCCCTTCTACACCATGCAGATGCTGTGCGTCTACTTTCTGGCGCGCTGGTGCGACCGCCGCAATACGCTGGATCTGTTTCTCATTGCGCTGATGCTGGCGGGTTCGTTCCTGTGCCGCTACGAGGCGTTCGCGCTGGCTGTGGCGATCGCCATCGCGCTGCTCCTCATGGTGTTCTTCGCGCCGGATCCTCTGTCGCCTTTTGAAAAGACATTTTCGGTCAAGTTCCACTACTATGTGGCGACCGCGCTGGTGGTCTTTATGCCGCTGCTGGTCGCCGTGGGCGTCTGGATGCTGCTGAGCTGGACGATTGTGGGCAATCCGCTGTTCTTCATCAACTCGGTGTATTCCAATAGCGCGCAGACCAGCTACTTAAGCGACCCGGCCATGACTGGCTCCTTGTCGTCCGCGCTGGGCCTCATGGCGATGATCTGGCAAAAGTCTCTGCCGTTTTTGATCCTGTACGCCGCCATTGTG
Organism: Eubacteriales bacterium; assembly: GCA_031554855.1. Lineage (GTDB taxonomy): Bacteria > Bacillota > Clostridia > Christensenellales > Aristaeellaceae > JAVBUY01. The sequence goes on along the minus strand of JAVBUY010000220.1, from coordinate 376 downwards.
GTGATCCGCCTGCTGACCCGGCGCTTGCGGCATTGGGACTTCTGGGTGCTGACGACGCTGGTGCTGGTGCTGCTGGGGTTTCACTTCGTGATGCTGCTGACTGGCAAGTCCTACGGCTGGCTCCGGTTCTTCGCCTATGCGCTGCCCACCACTGCGGCCTGGCTGCCGCATGAGCTGGGCGCGCTTCGGCCTAGCGCACGCAGGATGGCGGCGATGGGGTGCGCGCTGGGCTTCTTGCTTTCCTTCGCGTTTCTGGACGCGCTGACGGCGAACGCGCGCCTGACCATGGGCGAGCCGGAAACCGCGCGCTTCGCCGCTTTGTTCGCCGCCACCGGAGCCGCGCTGGTCTTTGTCACCGTGATCGCGTTCGTCAACG
>JAVBUY010000217.1:0-4793 GCA_031554855.1 Eubacteriales bacterium | reverse complement strand
TCCTGGATGATCAGCGGCGCGGTGATGGTACGATCGGGAGTCAGCGGCGAGTCGTCGTCTGCATCGGGCTGCACATCGCTTCCCCTGCGCATGGTTTCCGCCACGATATCGGGCAGCGGATCGGTGACCTGGATGCTCTTGCCGCTACAGGCCACCACCTGCACGCGGTTGGTGATCGCCACGCCCGACACGCCGTCCAGCGACGCCATGATGTCGGTGGCTTTTTGCAGATTGGCGGTATTGGCCAATCCTTTGCGCAGATATGGCAGGCACTGTTGGGCGATGATCAGCGCTTGCTTGGTACGGCGCGCGGCAGAAAGATCGCGCTCCACCTCGACATACTCGATGCTCCACATCAGCATGGTCACGCCGACGGAGTTCAGCAGGATCATCGGCATCGCGATGACCTTGACCAGTTCCCACGCGTCGGCGATCGGCCTCGCCAGCCCAAGGATGATCAGCATCTGCAAGATTTCCGCCACGAAAGCGGTGCAGAACGCTACCTCTGACCTGTAGTAGGTGCGCACGTAGAATGTCCGCATCCAGCCGCCGATCAGACCCTCCATGATGGTGGACACCGCACACGCCACCGCCGTGAAGCCGTGGATGTCGGCCAGGAACCGATGTCCCCCAGCGATCACGCCGGAAATAAGCCCCGCGATCGGTCCGCCTAAGAGACCGCTGGCCACCATGCCGATGGCGCGGGTGTTGGCGATAGCGCCGTTGACGCGCGTGCCGGTGATGGTCGATACGATGCCCAGCACGCCAAAGAGCACGCCAATTAGGACTTTGTTGGTCCAGCCACTACGGCGGAACGAGATGTACTCCCCGATCGGCTTGATGCGCAGCACAAAGAAGGAAGCCATGATGAACAGGCTCACAGTAAACAACATGCTCTTAAATAGCGTGCTTGCCATTGTGCATCTCTCTTTTTCTGTTTATGTTGCTTCTATTCTACCATCTTTTTTGTGTCAGCGGGGATTCATTTTCGCACATGGGATATTCTACAGATATTTTGCGGTCACCGACGCTGCGCATGCCTGTAGTTGCACCACCGGCCCTTCATATAGGATGTGCCCGCCATTTCGCCCGCCGTCCGGGCCGAGATCGATCACCCAGTCGGCGCTGCGAATCACATCCAGGTTGTGCTCGATAACCAGCACGGTGTTGCCCTTTTGCACCAGCGAATCGAGAATACCCAGCATGTGCGCGACGTCGGAGATGTGCAGGCCAGTGGTCGGCTCATCCAGGATGTAAAGATTGCCCTTCTTGTTCAGCTCTTTGGCGAGCTTGAGCCGCTGGCACTCGCCGCCGGACAGCGTGCTCATCGGCTGGCCGAGCGTCATGTAGTGCAGACCGGCGGTCACCAGGCTCTCCAGCTTTCTTTTGATCTCCTTGTCGTCAAAGAACTCCGCCGCATCCTGGCTGGTCATGGCCAGCACCTCGACGATGTTCTTGCCCTTGTAGCGATGCATCAGCGCCTCAGGGCGGAAGCGCTTGCCGCCGCATTCCTCGCACGGCGTCTCCATCGTGTCCATGTAACTGAGGTTCAATTCCAGCAGGCCTGAGCCGTTGCACACCGGGCACGCCCCCTCCGAGTTAGCGGAAAATAGCCCCGCGCTGACGCCGTTTTCCTTGGCGAACAGCTGACGAATCGCGTCCATGCAGCCGATGAATGTGGCGGGATTGGAGCGTGAATTGACGCTCAACGCGTTTTGGTCGATGCGGATCGCTTCGGGAAAATCCTTGGCGAACACCTCGCCCACCAGCGTGCTCTTGCCCGACCCGGCGACGCCAGTCACCACGGTCAGCACGCCCTTGGGCACGCGCAGCGACACATCTTGCAGATTGTGCAGATTGGAGCGGCTGCTCTCGTAGAACTCGCGCACCGGACGCGGGCTGGCCTTGATGGGCAGGCTTTGCCCCAGGCAGTGCCCGGTCAGCGTGTCGGCGCCCAACAAGCCCGGATAGTCGCCCTGATAGACCACTTTCCCGCCCTTCGCCCCGGCTTTCGGTCCAACGTCCACGATGTGGTCGGCGATGCGAATCACGTCGGGGTCGTGCTCGACGACGATGACGGTGTTGCCCTTGTCGCGCAGCTTCTCCAGCAGCTCGTTGAGCCGGTGCACATCGCGCGCGTGCAGGCCGATGCTCGGCTCGTCAAAGATATACATCACGTCGCACAGGGCCGACGACAGGTGCTTGACCATCTTTACGCGCTGTGATTCACCGCCGGACAGCGTCGCTGTCTCGCGCGACAGCGTCACATAGTCCAGTCCGATGTCGATCAGGTTTTGCAAACGGATCATGATGCTCTGCACAATGGGCTGCGGGTGGCTGTCCAGCGTTTTGAGCGTCGCGATCAGTTGATCCAGCGGCATCTCGGTGAAATCATGGATGGTGTATCCAGCCAATGTAGGCGTCAGCGCGCGCGCGTTCAGGCGCTTGCCGCCACAGTCCGGGCAGGCGCACACCGTCGTGAATGCCTCGATTTTCTTCTGATTGGCCTCGGACTTCTCCCGCTCGGTGCGAATGTTCTGGCGGATGAATCGCTCGACCAGGCCCTCATAAGTCGTGTTCATCTCGCCGTCTAAAAACTGCATCGGCAGCTTTTCTGGCGCGGCATACACCAGCTTGTCGAACTCCTCGGGCGTAAAGTCGCGCAGCTTCTTGTCGTTGTCGAACAACCCGAGCCCGGCGTACATCTTCCATAGCCAGTTTCCCACGTTGTAGCCCGGCAGCAGGATTGCGCCCTCGTTCAGCGACTTGTCCATGTCCAACGCCTTTGTGACATCCAGCGTCACGATCTTGCCGATGCCCTCGCAGGTTTTGCACATGCCCGCGGGGTCGTTGAAGGAAAACGCGTTGGCATAGCCGATATGCGGCTGCGCGAACCGAGAGAACAGCAGCCGCAGGAAGGTGTTGATGTCGGTGATGGTGCCCAGCGTGGAGCGCGATGTGCCGCCCAGGCGCTTTTGATCCACCACGATGGCGGTGGGCAGGTTCTCGATGGCGTCGGCATCGGGCTGATTATAGCGCGGCAAAAACATGCGCACGATATTTCGGAAGGTCTCGTTGAGCTGGCGTCCAGCCTCCTGCGCCAGTGTGTCGAACACGATCGATGACTTGCCCGAGCCGGACACACCGGTAAAGATCGTCACCTTGCGCTTGGGGATGTCCAGCGAAACGTTCTTGAGGTTATTCTCGCGCGCGCCGACGATGCGGATGTACTCTTGCGCCATGTGCCATTCCTCCTGCATGTATTCGCGTATGGGATCGTATTGTACACAAAAAGCAATCACCGCGCAATACCCGAGCCATACAAAAAAACCAGCCCGCTTGGGGCTGGTTTAGTTTGTGTCGCTTACAGCGGCAATACTCTCTTGCCGTACTCGCTGTTCAGGATCTGCGCCATGCTGTTATACACCGCCGACAGGCCGCAGAAGATGCCCTCGTATCCAGCGATGGTCTTGATGGCCGCCGAGCCTGTAAAGTCGCCGATGGCCAGCAGAACGAACAGCAGCGTCAGCGAGCCGAACACCACCTGCGTCGCGCGGTTGTGCTTGAGCGTGCCGATGAACATGAACGCCGTAAAGATGCCCCACAGCAACAGGTAGTAGCCCATGGATACCGCGTCGGCAGCCGCCATACCCGCCACCGGATTGGCCCAGATCGCCACCAGCGACCACCAGAAGAAACCATACGCGGTGAACGCGGTCGCACCAAAGGTATTGCCGCTCTTAAACTCCATGATACCGGCCACGATCTGCGCAGCGCCGCCCAGCGCAAAGCCCATCGCGACAATCACCGCAGACAGCGGCAGTAGTCCGGCGTTGTGCAGGTTCAGCAGCACGGTGGTCATGCCAAAGCCCAGCAGACCAAGCGGGGCGGGGTTTGCGATGCGCGGTTCGTTCGTATTCGCACTCATCCGTATGATTCCTCCAACTCATGTGAAAAAATATGCCCGATCATTGTACCTGGTTTTGCGGTGCGTGTCAATTTGTGTTGCGACAGAAATGCTGGCTCACACAATGTTCAGGATATCCGGCTCGCGCTCGGGCTTGCCGGGCATCTCCCCCGCGCGATAACCCAACGCGGCGGCCACCTGCGGTGTGAAACCTTCTTGAATCCCCAACTGTTGTAAGAGCTGCGCACCGCGCGGCGACTGAAAAGCCAGCAGCACAAAGTACACCCAGCAAGTGCTCAAGTCCAGCGACTCCGCCGCGAGCAGCAGGTTTTCCAGCATCGCGGCGGCGTCTATCTGCGGTGCGGGCGACTGGTCATTCATCGAGATAATCACCAGCGCAGGCGCGCCATAGAGGCACGCGAAATGCTGGTTCTCGCCCAATTCCGTGAGGTGCGGCACACCGGACGCCCGTGCGCCTTCGCGCGCCGCGTCCTGCAACTCGGCAAGCAGCGCGGGGTCCTGCACCGCCGTGACCTGGCAGGGATACATGCCTGCACGCGGGGCGCTGCTGGCTGCGCCCATCACCGCTTGCAGCGCATCGGCTGGGACTTGCCGCGTCTCATATGCTCGTGTGCTTCTGCGTCGCGCGATGACCTGCAATATCTGGTTGTCCATTTTCTATCCTCCGTTTCGGTGATTGTCTAGTCGGTGCTTCTATTATATGCCATTCTGGGCCATATGCAAAGGATTACGATGTCTCTATGACGAATTATGAACAAGCGCAACCAAAAACCCCCGCAACACCTTGTGTCACAGGGGTTTGCCCATGGCGTACCTGAAAGGATTCGAACCTTCGGCCTTCAGAGTCGGAGGCAGGACTGCTATG
>JAVBUY010000183.1:0-33094 GCA_031554855.1 Eubacteriales bacterium | reverse complement strand
GACTTACATCGTCTTTGCTATCCTTCGCGATAATAAGCCGTTTTCTTCACCTATTCCTCCGCTCTGACCGCTTGACTTTTCATAGCTGGTCTATCCCAGAATAATCACCACCACTGGAAGCGCAACGGCAGGCTTATCGCTCATGGCGGTAAACGTCACAGTCCCTGCGCCTTGTCCTGTAGCCCATACGAGGCATGCTCCCCACGCCTCGATCTGCTCTTTTGTTGCCGTCTGCGCAAGCCCCACCGCGATGTTGTTGGTCGCCGTAACGCCTGTGACCGCCATGGTTTGCGTGTAAGGCGCTGCGCTGCCGCTCCAGCTGGTGCCAGCGGCCAGGGTGACGTTCTTGGATTCTGTAAGCGTCCCCCATGCCGCACTGCCCGCCGACGCGCCTACCTTGAGCACCTTGCCGCTGTTGCCCGTTCCGGTAGCAGGAATATGTAAGTTTCCGTCACCGGTTGGATGGCTATAGACCGTGTCTTGTCCCGGAATGCCCAAGCCGGTGATGTCATCTTTAACCACCTGGCCCACCCCTGTCACATGCCCCTCGTTGTCTACCGTGACCTTGTACAGTCCGCTTGTGCGCGATGGGTGCTCTGGGTGCGTGTAGTTGTTGGCGTCCTCGTCCACGCCGTCCAACTTCGTCTTATCTTCCGTAGACATATAGCCCGGCGTAGACTGAGTAGCAGCTGCGTGGGTGTGACCGACCGCAGCCTTGCTCCCCAGCGCATTTTCCAGCCCATCCACCTGCGACTGCTGGATCGTGGCATCTTCATGAAGGGCCTTGGCGACATCGACAATCCCATCGCCGTCCGCATCGTATATTTCGGCCAGCATATCGCCCGCGCCCGCGCCGTCCAAACCACGCCAGCGCGCCCAGGTATAACTGGCGGCGGTAGTGGGAGCTGTAGCGTTGGCCGTCACAGCCGTACCGATGTAATTGTTCGGCACGGTGCTTATTTGCGCATCGGTGGGTTCGGCTACCGCCGAGTACCGGACGTGCAGATACTTGGGAGCCGCTTCGCGCGCGGCTTCAGCCTCTTTTCGGGCGGTTTCACTGGTCGCACGCCCCTGCTCCGCCGTGGCCCTGTTTTGTTCCGCTGTATCGCGCCCTTGCTCCGCTGTAGCCCGGTTTCCTTCCGCCGTGGCGCGCCCCTGCTCCGCTGTCACCCTGGCCTGTTCAGCGTCCACGCGGGCGGCCTCGGCGCTCTGGTAGTTGATCCGCTCCCAGATGTAGCTGGCGGCGTCGGTGGGCGCTGTGGCCTCGTGATTGGCGCACAGACCGATGAATTCATTCGACGCGACGCTGATCTGATCGTCGGTCGGTTCGGCCACCGGCGCGAAGCGGATGTGCAGATAGGCATTGCTGCCCCTGAAGATCGCCGGGTTGATGCCCGCCGAAAACGCCTGCGTCTCGTTGATAATATCCAGCAACATATTAGACATCCACCGCCACCCCCGGTACAATGTATTTGGGCATGCCGCCCTCGCGCCCGGCGAACAGGCTATGCACTTCGTCCGAATCGTCCATGCAAATGACATTATCGTCGTCGTCATATTCGGGATCGGTCACGATGCGCACGTCCCACCGGTAGTCGCCGGGCTGGATGCCGCGCGAAAAGCTGTTGGTGATGTTGATCGTGACGGTATTGTCCACAATTTCCACCGATTTGCTGCTCTCAGTCGTGAATGTGCCGTTTTTCAGCTCCTTACAGACGGCAAAGATCACCACGCCGTCAAGCAGTTCGGACAGCGGCTGCCCGTCCATGCCGTTGATCCGAATGAGCAGCAGCCCCGTGTCGCCCTGCGGGCAGGTGATTTTCATTTCGTCCTGGTCAAGTCTCAGCATGTCGATCCCTCCGTTCAAGCGCCACCAGGCGAGCCTCAAAGGCTTCAATCTGTGACTGATGTCGTGCTTCCATCTTTTTTACCTTGTGCATGGTCAGCGCGATGAATTGTTCATAGCTCAGGCCCATCATCTTTTCCGAGTCGGCGGGTTCCGAAAGAAGTTCAGTATTTTGGACGCCCAGCGCTTCCAGAGCGGCCTTTACGTTCTGGGCAATGCAGCCGTATTGCAGGCGTCCGTCCGGCCCGTTGGCAATCATCCGGTATTGCCTGGGCATGATCGCGTCGAACAGCTCCTCGCCGTGGTCGATGTCGGTGATGTCTGTCTTCAGGCGGGCGTCTGAGGTGACGGTAAGCGCATGGGTCGCATATATTTTTCGATCTTGGCGGTTGAGTATGATTTCTTCAGGGTTATTGCCGCCGGTTGCGATGTACACATCGGCTGCTGCGTGCAAGTCCAAGTCCACATCCCCGTATATAGACAATCCGCCGCCAGTGTGTATACCCTGGGGCTTGAACGCACATATCGTGCCGCGCGATTGATAGGGATCGTCGGTGTACCGAAATTCAAGTCCCGATCCTTGGACACCCACGCTGGGATTGCCGATGATGGCTTCAAAGGTGGAATTCACCAATGGATTGTGTAGCCGTATCGCCACCCGGTCGGCCAATTGCTGTATCTGCGATGCAAGGCCGGTGTTGGCATCATAGATCGTGCTCAGCAACTGATTGACATCACGGAACAGGCTGTTGATGCTGCCCGCGTGATCGGACAGCGTGTCCAGCGTGTAGGTCGCGGTGCGCTCCAACGTCGATATGTTTTCTTGCGCGTCTTCCATGTCCAGGGACAGCTGATCGGCCTGAAGGATCAGCGAGGCGATGTTGTCCTCGGCGTCCCACAGGCCTGCGCGAATTTCAGATGCGGTGATCTGAAGCGCGGCGACGTTGCCATCGGTATCGCGCAGCGCGCCCTCCACGGTGTTCAACCATTCGCGGGTGTTCTCGATGCGATCCCTGGCCCTTTCAAGCTGTTCCTTGGCCAGGCGAATCCCCTCGGTAAAATCGAAATCCAGCTTTTCCTCGGGCACGGTGCCGTCCTCAAGCGCCTCACCAGGCACCGTGCCGGGCAGCAGTTTGCTCCCCGACAGGCTGGGAATCTGCCAGCTGTAAATGCTGGCCGCGCCCTCGCGCACGTCGCCCAGTTCGATCTCGATCACCCGCTCATGCAGGCAGTCCCACACGATGCGCTTGACCTTGGTCTGCACCTCGATGCCGTGGGGCTTGTCGATGATCGCCACATCGTCGTAGAGAAATATTGGCTTCAAGCCCTTGTACTTCTCGTACTCTACCGTGTTGCCCAGAAGCACGAAATTGACCGTTAGGCTGGTGCCGGGCCGGTCGCATTGATCCTCGTCAAACTTTCGCTGGGTCTGCTCGCGCATGCGCTGGCGGGCGATTTCGACCGTGACCTGCTTTTTCCCCTTGTCCACCGTGCAGTCGTCACAGGCGAGCACATAGGCGCGCGGGCGTGTGTAATCATTCACATACGGGGAAAAGATGTAGTTGTTTGGGCTGTCGTCATCGTCGGTCAGGTACAGCAGGGAGCCGTCTTTTTTGACGCCGGTCGGCTTGATCGCCGTAATGACCCCTTCGTTGCTCGAACGGTAATTGACGCCCAGCAATTCGCCGCCGTATTCAAGGCGCGTGCCACGGTCGCGGCCCGCCCGGCGCAGGAAATACAGCTCGTAATCGTCGCGCACCAGCTCGGCTCCCCAGCGCGGTGCAAACCCTTCGTCCAGGTCGAGTAGCGCCTGCACGGGGTTGACATTCGTCCAGTCGCAGCTGGTGCGGGTGTCGCCAATGTCGGTATAGAATTCGAATTCATTTTCGAAATCCATGTTGTCGGCAATGCCGTCCAGCGCTTCCTGGGCAGTCAGCGGTTCATCGTTCTTGTACCGCGTGTTGTTGTCCTTGAGGCTCTGGCTGATGTGCGGCGCGTATACGGTGATCGTGTTGTTCTCCGTGTCCGTCTCGATCTCGAGGATTTCAAAGAGCTGAGAGCGAATCACCCACGGCGGTGCGACCGTCTCAATGGCGTCGGTCGTGCCGGGCAGCGTGTCGGCCAGGTCGAAAGAAAGCGCTTCATGTGCGATCCAGCCGCTCACCTTGCCGCTCTTGATCTTGTAGCGGCTCTCGCCCTTTTGCACCACAATGACCGTTGTGCCGGGCTTGAGTAGCTTCTTCTTTTTGCCCTTGGTCGCTTTGGAATAGACATAGCGCTGCGCCTGGGTTGCGGTGTCCCTGACCGTCCACTGCTCGACGTAGGTCACCACCTGCCCGCCTGCAATTTCGGGCGTGGTGCGCACGCGCACGTCGGCCTTGATGATGTTCCCGCGCTTCAGGTGCCGCCATTTGCCTGCTGGGTCGAACGGATGCGTCATGGTCAGCATGGACATACCGCCCGCGATCTCCTCGTGCTCACATTCGATGGGCGTCAGCGCACCGCAAAGCCCGGTGCAGTCCAAGTCCTCGGCGTTCGGGGCGTAGGCGTACACATAGCCCATTACAGCCACCTCCAATTGGGCGTGAACTCGATCCGCTGGACATTGCCCGACCAGCTGACGCGCGTCTGGCCCAGCCCCAGCACCGGCCACGCGTGGTCGTCCAGGGTGATGGATACCTGGTTGTCGGTATTGCCCTTGTAGGCGCATTTGGCGTCGCAATCGATGGCAACCTCGCCCGCGAGGTTGCCCAGCGTCACCGAAATATCGCCCACCGTGATGCGTACCTGCCCGCTGCCGCGCACGATGATGAGCGGGTCGGCGGGTTCGGTGCCGGGGTTGTCCAGCGTGCATGATGTTCGGGGCGCGAGGTACGGGGCGACTTCAGGGTAGGTTTCATACCTGAACGGTTCACATTCAAACGTCACCGTCACCTGGTCATATACGCGCCCGCTGGGCGTGCGTCTGCGCGCGCTTTTCACCTCCCCGTAAACCGTCGCCTTGTAGCATTTGTCCGGTTCATCCGACAGCACCAGGTCGCCCGATCCGTTCAGCCACTCGTGGATGGCTTCCTTGCTGGCCCCGTTGGCGTTGAGCACCGCCTTGAGCTGTACCGGTTCGTAGCTCTTTTCATCGATGTGGAGCACGCCGCCCCGCCCCGGCACTTCCACGCGCTCCACCCGGCGCTTGGCGCGCACCGCGTCCGGCATCTGCTCCACGAACATGCCCAGCTCGCCCGCTGACACGCCGTTAAACGTGATTGTCGCCATTATCGTTTCCCTCCGTACCCAAACGCCACCCGGCGCTGCCGCGCGGTCACGGCCAGGGAATTTTCAACCGCCGTGGTGCTGGCCAGCTGGCGCTTGCCCACGCTCAGGCTGACCGGTCGCGCCGCCACCGCGTCGGCCAAGCGCTCGTAGTCGATCGCAATGCCGCCCGCGTCTCCAGGCGCCTGCGCATACCCTGATTCAGCGACGCCGTAGCCGGGCGCGTGCGGGGCCATCATGGGGGCTTCCAGCGCCCTCAGCGCGCCCACCACGTTGGGTACCCGTAGGTCGAGCTCGCCGCGCAGATCGTCTAGCACGTCGCTGGTCATGGGCAACAGCGCCTTGCGGGTGGCCGCATCCAGCGTCTTCACTTCGTCCAATACGCCCAGCGCCACGCCCTTGGTGGAGTTGCCGCCGATGTCGCGGCCCACGCGCGACGGGCTTTTTTCCTGTAGTTCGTTCTTGGCCGCGCTGACGGCGGCGCTGGCCATTTCAACGGCGGCGTTGATGACGGAGGACTTGCCCGCCCTGATGCCTGCCGCAACGCCGCTTGAAAAGTCCTTGCCGATCTTCGCGCCCTCGTTGCTCAAGTTGGGCATCGCCCCGGTGATCGCGCCCTTCAGGTCGCCCGCCATGGCGGCAGCGTCAGCCGCGAAACTGTACGCGCTCATGCCCTGGCCGACGCCCGCCGCCACGTCGGTGCCGACCGGCTGCGTCAATGCGGATGGGCTGTGGGTTTCGAGCGCCGAGCGGATGGCGTCCACCAGGTTGCTGCCCATCGTACCCGCATCGCCCTGCCAGCCATAGGCGGTCATGCCCTGCGCAACGCCCGCCGAAACGTCATTGCCGACGCCTTGGTATTTGTCGGCATTTTCGACCATAGCCAGTATTTCGTCAATCTGCGCTTTTTTTGCCTCGACTTCACCCTCGTCCAACTCGCCGCCGTTTAGCGACGCCATCAAGTTCATTAGCTCTCCAGCAATACGTTGCAAATCCTCGGGGTTGAGTTCATTTAGCTTGTCGAGGATACCACCACCGGGTGCAATGATAGCATTGAACGCCTCAAGATCCTCACCCTTAGCTTTCAGATCCTCGATGCTTTCAGCAATTTTGTTGATGGTTTTGACTTTTTCCTCAGGAGATCCTTCAGTCAAGAAACCGGGCAAATCAGATACCGGCTTCGCTTCATACTGTTCCTGTGCAATTTCCATGGCCTCGGGACTACCAATCTCAGGTACAACCAGAATATGTAGCACGCCATTCTCGTCCGCATCCATTACAAGGTCGGTGCTCTTGATCTTTTCGACCGCCTGTGGCGTGACTGGGATCGGCGCACCGCTCGCGTCGTATAGAGCCAGCAGGCCCGCTTCAAAAGCCGTCTTAAATGTCTGTGCAGCATTTGGCACTAAGCCCACCTGCCGCACCGATGCGTCCATTTCAATCTTATTGGCCGCGCGGAAAGCGGTCACCGCCGCAATACTCACAGGCGACAACCGAACCGATGCGTTAACGGAAACATTGGCGTCGGTAACGGTAATGCTTTGGTTTGCACCCTCAACCTTTTCCAGCGTCCCGGTAATCCCGTTCAGCTGATAACCGGTGGCAGTGATGGTTTTCCCATCGCCGGTGATCGCGGTGATCGTGCCCGTAACCGGATTGATCGTGAAGTTGTAGGCTGTGATCGTTTGGCCTTCGCCGGTGATAGCCGTCAACTTTCCGGTGATCGGTTCGATATTCAGGTCAGTTGCCTCAAATGTCTGCCCTTCGCCGCTCACACCGTCAATGGTTACGGTGGTGGAAAAGGCGTCCTTGCCGTCCATGAAATCGGCCCATTGTTGCTCGGCGCTGTCGAGGTTCAGCTCCATCATCACGCGCCGCACTTCGTCTGGCAACGCCTCGGTGAACATGCCCGCCAGGCCCTCGAAGTCGCCCGCATTGGCGCGCAGGAAGTCGGCCAGCGATTGGTAGCCGCCCAGCACTGTCGCCGGGTCGAGCGTGGGGAACAAGCTCGCCGTTTCTTCGCCGGTCAGCCCGCCCTGGCTGATGGCGTCCTGGATCTGCGTGAGGATGGCCAGGTAACTGGCCAACTCTCCCTCGTCCATGCCGTCGGTCAATGCCTGCATCGCCGTCAGCACGCCGCTGGTGTCGCCTCCGTTTTGATTGGCGATCTGCCATTCGGACAGCAGCGCGATCAGGCTTTGCATCTTCTCCTCGGCCCCGCCCAGCTCGTCCGATTCCATGGCCGGGTTCACCAGCTGCGCCAGCGTCTCGGCGTACTTGCGCGCCGCTTCCGTCTTGGCCTGCTGGTGTTGCTCATTGAGCGCGGCGGTCGCCTCCTCGACCTGCCCGAGCTTTTCCTTGCGTTTTTGCTCGTCTTCTTCCTGTTCAGCAGCTGCTTTCATGGCCGCGATCACCTTGTGCTGCTGCTCGTAGGTGTCGTTCAGGCTTTGGTTGTAGGCCGCGTTGCCCATCGCGGCGGCGGCCATGGCGTCGGCGTACAGATCCACGCCCACCTTGCCGCCCTCGGCCTCGATGCGCGCCTTTTCGGCGTCCACGCCTTGCAGGATTTGGTCATACCCGCCACCGTCGCCGGTCACGTATTCCAGCTGAATCTGTACGCGCGCCTGGATGACCTCGTTCAGCCGCGCCTGGTCGTCGTCGGTCAGCGTGCCGTTCTGCCGCTTTTTGAGCAGCGCCGCGACCTCTTTGTCGTAGGCATCAAGCTGCTTGAGGTGCTTGTCCGAGGCGGTGTCCTCGACGCCCAGCCCAGCCAGCACTTCCTTGCGCTGCTCGATCGCCTCGCGCAGCTGGTCGCTGCTGCCCTTGAACTCATCGACATAGCCCTTGACGATGTCGTTGGTCTCTTTTTTGCCGTCCGTCCAGGTCGCCTTCAGCCGGTCGAACCAGCTGCGCGCGTCGGCGTCCGCGCCGCCAAAGTCGCTTTCGGACAGCCCGAACCGCCCCAGTTGATCGTTGCCGGTGTCAAACACCGTCTGGGCTTGCGTGCTTTGCCACTGCTTCGATGTGGCGATCATGCCCTCTAGCGCCTCGCGCGCCGCCTTCGCTCCGCTGGCGTACTCGATCCACTTGTACGCGCCTACCGCCGCCGCGACCGCCAACGCGGCCACGCCAGCCGGGCCGAGCAGGCCGCCTGTGGCGCTCAGCAGCCCCTTCAGCCCGCCGCCCGCGCTGGCGACGTTGCCCGTGAACTTGCTTAAGCCCGTCGAGATACTGCCGATCGCGCTGTTGGCCTTGCCCAGCATCAGGATGGCCGGGCCGACCGCCGCCGCGTAGCCCGCCCAGCTGATGATCTGGCGGCGCGTCGCTTCGTCGAGGGAGCTGAACTTGTCTAGCACCCCCTGCGCCACGTCCATGCCCGATTCGAGCACCGGCATCAGGTCATTGCCGAATTGCATCGCGGCGATTTGCGCTTGATTGCCCAGCATGGTCATGCGGCTGGCGGTGGTCTGGTAGCGCACCTGCGCTTCAGCGGCCAGGGCGGTGTTTTCCTTCCAGGCGCTCGTGGCCCGGTCGATGGAATTGGTGAACAGGTCGCCCGCGCCTGAAGCGCGCAGCAGCGCGTCGCGCATGCGCGTCTCGGTGATGCCCATGTCGGTCAGCATCTTGATCGCGCTGTCGTTGCCACTGGACAGCCCCGCGATGAACGCCGACAGCGCACCCGCCGCGTCGGCCTTGAACGCCTGGGCGAACTGATCGGTCGTCATGCCTGCGACCTTGGCGAATTCCTTCAGGTCTTCGCTTCCGGTCTCGACGGCCACCTGCATGTTGATAATCGCCTTGCTGATCGCGGTGCCGCCGCCTGCCGCCTCGAGGCCCAGCGAAGAAAGCGAAGCCGCGATGCCCATGATCTGCGCCTGCGTCATGCCCGCCTGCTTGCCCGCCGAGGCGATGTTCATCGCCATGTCCACGATGGCGCTTTCGGTCGTGGCCGAATTGTTGCCCAGTTCCACCACCACCGAGCCCAGCCGGTCGAACTGGGTCTGCGGCATTTGCGTGATGTTGGCGAACTGGGCGAAGTTCTGCGCCGCGCTTTCGCGCGTCATGTTGGTGGTCTCGCTCAGATCCGCCACCGTGCGCGTAAACGAAAGCACGTTGTCGGCGGCGATTGCCAGCTGCCCCGCGTTGGCCGCGATCTCGCTGAGGCCGCCCGCCGTCGTCGGGATCACGGTGGACATCTTGAGCAGTCCGTCCTCGATCCCGGCCATTTGCTCGGCGGTGCCGTCTACCGTCTTCTTGACGCCCGCGAAATCGGATTCCCACTTCACGGCGGCGGTGGTTGATGCCGTGGCGGCGGCGATCGCCACGCCGGTGATCCCCTTGGTCAGCTTCTCGCCCAGTTCCTCCTGCGCCGCGCCGGTCTCGCTGGTCTTCTTGCCGTAGGCTTCCAGCGCCTTGCTGGCGTCCTCCCACGCCGCCGCGTGGTGCTTTAGGCTCGCATTTGTCTTATCAAGTGCCGTCTGCATGTCCGCTTGCGCCACGCGCGCCTGATTGTACGCGGTAGAGGCTCTCTGGACGGATTTCTCCTGCCGGGCGATGGCCTTGTCGGTGTTGTTGAACGACTGCTCCGCTTTTTTTAGCGCATCGTCGCTCTCTTTGAGCGCCGCGTTCAATTCGTCGAGCTGCACGGAAAGGCTGATGTATTCCTCCGTATTGTCGCCGGTGGCGGCGGCGCTTTGCTCCATGGCCGCCTTAACCCGCTCAATTTCCTCGCGCAGGCTTTGGTTCTTCTCCTTTGCCTCGGCCAGCTTCTGCCCGCTCTCAGCGTGCATGGTGTTGTATTGCTTGAGCTTTTCTCCGGCTTTCTCGTATTCCTGCTTGAGCAGCGCGGTGGTGCGCGTCAACACTTCCAGCTGCGCCGCCTGCAACTGTGCGGTGCCCTTCGCCTTTTCAAGCCCGCTCGAAAAGCCGCCCGCCGCCGCTGCCGACGCCTTAAACCCGGCGTCCAGATTCTTCATCTCGGCTCGAAGCTGCCCCAACTGGCTTTTGGTGTCGCCATGATCCATCGTAATCCGTAGAACCAACTCGCCCAGGTCGCTCATGCGCCGCACCTCCGTTTTTGGGTATAGAAAAGGCACCCGCCCGGTTGGGGGAGAGTGCCTGCGGAATCTTACGTCAATCCGGCCTTATGCCGGTATTTTTTCATTCTGCATTACGCCAATGATCGCATCGCTTAATTGCGCGCGGATGTCATCGACGTACTGCTCCATCATTTCCATTAACGCGGCATTGTCATCGTTGTCGGATTTTGCTTCCGCATTAAAAATCACGCCAATGTCCAACACGCGCCGGAGCGTTGTGAGCATAACATCCACCCGTTCAAAGTCTGCATATAAACGAGATTCTTCCATGATAGCTGTCCTCCTTCAGTTCGCGCTTGTCGGAGGCGTCGCCCTGTGGTATAATAGATTTACCTTGAGGCTTGCCTCTGGGGAACGTAAAGGTACGTTGTGCGGGCTCATTCGTCGCAACGTGCCTTTTCTTTTTGCCGTCCATAAACTAACTCGATACCTTGGCGCACGATTTCTGATCGCGTTGTGTTCTGCTCTTGCGTACACTGATCTAATTTGGCAACGGTATCAGCATTTAGTCGCACACCTATCCGCTCGGATTTCGGGTTTTCACTCTTGGGACGGCCTGTTTTCGGACTCAAGTAATTCACCTCACTTTCCGTCGAACAAATTATAATTTATGTTCGACGAAAAGTCAAGCTCTATTTTTTAAAATCCTGCAATCCGTCAAATGGAGCAATCTATTTGTATATGATTAGTGTATTGTAACACCACCATTCGCCTTTAAGCTTTCCATCGTTCCAGTTGCTGGTCAGTTTTACGTCAATAATTTCATATCCATCAGACTGCATCCCAGATAAAATGTCGTTAACCGCATCATTTATTCCACCTTCAGTCGCAACTTCTGGGTAAACCTGATTAATATAACGGGTAAAGTGATTCAGCAGCAAAACATGGATATTGCCGTCTTTTGGCACAAGATTATTTCGAACCTCCGTACTATACGCATTACTTTTCGAAAATAGCCCCATCGTTACGCCCTCCTATGACACAAGTTAATAGTATCATAACATAGACAAAAATCATCGTCAACACCAAAAGCGTCTGCGCAGACGCTTTTGATAGTAAAGGCACCAACTGATCTATTTCAGCCGGTGCCTTTGGCATGGTTCTACTTGACGATGATGTTCATCTTTTCAGGCAGGTTCGGGTCTTTTTGCATCATGGACAGCATGCGTCCCGCTGGGCCTGCTGGCGTGTTCCGTCCCGCTTCCCATGCCTCGACCGCCTTGTCGGATACCCCAATCACTTTGGCAAAAATGGGCTGGGTCATGCCCATGCTCACGCGAATCTGCTTGATTTCCGATGCGCTCCATTTCTTGACCGGCTCGACAGACAGCTTCACGGTCTTGGCCTTGAGCTCGCCGCGCTCATGTGCGATGGCTTCTTCGAGTCCCAGCTTGATCTTTCCGTACGCACCCATGGGTTTCACCTCTCCTTCAACTGCTTCTCAAGCAACCCGACCAGCGCCTTTAAGTCGTTGCGCTCCTCCTTGGTTAGGTTGTCTTGTTGGTTTTTCGCGTATACCGTCAGAAGGTAGGTTTTCTCATGTACCGCAAAATCAATGTAGATCACGCGCGCGCTTCCGCTCTTTCCGCGACCGGGAAACGCGTACCGCAATTTGCGGATGCCCCCGGTTCCCTCGATCACAGCACCTGCCTTGGGATCGGTCAACAGCATCATTTCAAGTTCGCGCAGCTGTTCATCTTTCAATCCCAACCGTTTCCAATCGGCTAGAAACGATGGGAGCTCTACGAACTCTCTGTTCATCCTGATCCCTCCTGACACACCCATTGTACCCTATTCAGTAGGGGTTTGTCAAGCGTTTTCAATGCCCTTTACCGTCGCCACATGCACGCTTTCAAACGTTACCTTGCCGTCCAGTCCCTCCGGCGCTTCGAACACCACCGCGAACCACGGGCGGTAGTCCTCGCTCAGGTAGCCCTTATCGCCCTCCACGTATACACGCCCGCGCACCTTGTAGCGGGTGTATACGCGGATCACGCGGTCGATGGTGATGTGCGCTATGCGGCCATTGCCGCCCACCAGGCGCTCGATCTCGCGCCACGCGATTTCTTCGGCCTGCTCGCGCTGCGCGTCGGTCATTTCGCAATAGATCATCGGTTTCTCCTTCACCAAAGCATATCGACGCTGCCGCGCGTCAGGGTGATGCCCCCGCCTTTTGTAGTCGGCCCGCTCTCGGCTTCGCGCCGCTCCCGGTTCGCGTCCTTCAGCTCGTAGGCCAAGACGCCTAAGTAGCGCGCCACGTCCATGGAATCAATCTCGCGCATGGAAATGCCCCGGCGCATCAGGCGTGCGTAAATACTGCCCAGGAATTCCAGCGGCGTCAGCCCTTCTTCTTCGCCGTCGCCGCCGGCATAGGGTTTTCGGGGAACGAGCGGATCGCCTCGTTCACGCCCAGCACCACCGCGCGCAGCATACCCGGCACCACGCGGAAAAAGCTGTCCTTACAGCCGTCGAGCAGGTCGTCAACCGTAAACTTCTCGCCGAACACCTGCACGACGAAGCCGGTCAGCTCGTCGATCATCTCGGGCGGGTACTCGCCCGGCGTTTCATCCATCTTGGCCAGCAGCTTGTACGCGGTCACGCTGGCGCGCATGGTCAGCCCGTCGGCGGTGAAATGCTTGTCCTTGCCGTTCAGGCGCAATGTCAATTGAATCATGCTGATCCTTTCCGGCGGGGCGCGTGATGCGCCCCGCATCGCCGTTATCCTTTTTTACGCGCTGGCGCGAGACGGTACGTACACCGAATCGAGGAAGGTCGCGTAGGTCGTCGCCGCCGTCGTGTCCTTGCTGTTGACGACCGCTTTCATCTCGCCGTCCGAGATGCGCGCCGCGAAGGTGGCGGTCAGCACCGGGGCCTGCCAGTTCACCTTGCCCTTTTCCTTGGTGCGGAACTTCAATTCGCTCGGGCCGAACTTGCCTTTGTACAGCCAGATCTTGTCCATGCTGCCGCCGTGGCGCGTGGACTTGAAGCCCATGGCCACATAGGGCGCTTCGTCGTTTTGGTTGGTCAGCAGCACGCCGTTCTCGTCGATCGTGCGGCCCAGCAGGAAGGATTCGCCCTCCGCGCCCAGATCCGCCACCGTGATCGACACGTCGAAGGAATCTAGCATCGTCACGATCTCGTAGGCCGTGATGTTGTCGGCGGGGAAAACGTCCTCGGTCGCGTTGGGCGTGATGACGATTTCCTGAATGCCCGGCAGGCTGTAAATTGCGTCGTCATAGGTCGTGCCGCTTTGGGTGTCGGTCTTGAGCTTGCAGAACACCAAGCCCTCTACGCCGATGATGATGCCCTTGCTCGTCCATACCACAGGATTGGTTGCCATAGTTTATACCTCCTCGTAATACACCGTCGATAGCTCGATGTGATACCCGTCCGGCTCCGCGTCGGTCAGGTCGCGCTCATCGCGGATCATGTACCCCGCGCCGATCAGCGCCGCCCTCACCGCTTTCGTCGCCAAAGTTGGGTCACTCGGGCTGTAAATGTCCACGCGCACGTAATGCGCGTTCACCAGGTCGCGGTTATCGCCGCCCACCGGGCTGTTGGTCAAAATGCGCGTATACACCGCGTAGGTTTCCGGCACCACGGGCCGCCGCACGGTGGGCTTGGCCACCAAGTAGTAGGCGGCCACGCCTGCGCCTTCAATGGTTTCACAGGTACGCTGATAGATGGTCATGGAAGCGCCTCCCTCATCGTTTGCGCGATGATCTCCTCGGCCTCGCCGATCTTCGTCAGGTACGCAGGCTCCAGGAACGGGTGCGGCGGCGCGGGATGCGGCCCGCCATGACCGAACTCGACCAGGTGCGCATGCGGCGCTTCGCCCGCGAAGGTGCCGATTTCGATTGAACTCGAATCCCGCGTGCTTTTGCGCCGCCCGACCTTGAGCGCCTTATGCAGATCGCCCGAAACGATGTGGACGTTGGCTTTGGCCTGCTCAAGGATCGGCTGCGCCCCGGCTTCGAGTGCCTTCCCGGTCGCGCTTTTCAACTGCTGTTCGGTCACGTCCAGGCGCTTGAGGATCTCGCCCATGCCGATCGCGTCAAAGCTGATTCTACCCATTACGCCATCCCCCCGTGCTTGCGCAGGCTGTGCGCCCAGATGCGCCGGTATTGCCGCTCGTAAGGCACCGGGTCAACGCGCTCGATTTCGTACAGCCGCCCGCCCCATTTGACGCGCATGGACGCGTCGATGCCGTCACGCCAGCGCATGGTGACTTCGATCGTCTCGCTGTACTGCTCCGCGCCCTGCTGCACGCCGTCGAGCGCTTTTACGCCCCGGACGGCGGCAAATCCCTGGCATACGGTCGTGCCTGCCGGTGTGTAGTGGCCGCTGGGCAATTGCTCGGGCAGGCTGCTGACGATCTCCACGATGTACTTCAAATCGCCCGATTTCATGGGTCGATCACCGCCTTCTTTGCGCGCAGCTGATGGACGCTCGATACAATACCGGGCGGGATCGCCGCGTCGGCTCCAGTCGCGCCGCGATTGTCGAAGAACCAGGCGGCCAGATTCATCACCCAAAGGTCGTACAGTCCGTAGCCCGTTTGGTCTTCCACGCCCGCGCGCTCATACCACCCTTTTGCCGCTTCGATGCACTGGGTGAGCAATGCGTCCTGGCTGTCGTCGCACAGGCCCACAAAGCGCCGCGCGGCGCTCATATCCGCCATATCCTTACCCCCCAACTATAAAAACCTCGGTCACAACGCGCCCGGGGGCGTGTACACCGGGCGTGAATGGGATTTTGATCAAGGGCGAGCTTGCCCGCCCGACTCAAAATCCCTACCCGTCCGATTTCCGCCCGGAAAATCCACAGATTTTCAGGAAATCGGCCTCGTTCTTATGGATTGAAAGATTTTTGCCCGCTGGCGAAAAGCTTTCAATCCCACCGTTAGGTCGCCGGGATGAAGATTTCTCGGCGCGCGACCGCATTGGCGTCGAAGGTGGATGCGCCCAGGCGCGTAATGCCGCGCACCTCGATGCTGTTGCTGCGGAACGCGTTGCCGCCGAC
This sequence comes from Eubacteriales bacterium, assembly GCA_031554855.1. GTDB lineage: Bacteria > Bacillota > Clostridia > Christensenellales > Aristaeellaceae > JAVBUY01. Next base: position 17,860 of record JAVBUY010000183.1, on the reverse strand, counting down.
ATCGGTGCTCTTGACTTCAAGCCCCTCGCGCACAAACAGCGTGCCGAACTGCTGGAAATCGCCGATGTACAGCGGGTAGTAGGTTCCCTTGGTCGCGCCGGTTGCCGTCACTTCGCGCGTGGGCAGCAGGGAATTGGCGACCATCTTCACGCGCCGCCCCTTGAACAGCATGGCGGTGGCGTTGGTCGGGTCGGGTTGCAGCATGGGCCGCCCGGTGGTGTCCTTGAGGTTGTCCAGGTAGTCGAAACCGTCCTGGTTGGTCAGCAGCGCCGCGTTGAGCGAAATCGCCGGGTCAAGCGTCACGTTGAGCACGCGCTTGATCTGGTCGAGCGAATCGGTGGTGGTGATGTTGGCGGCGGTTAGCTTTTCGAGCAATGCCTTGAGCAGCTGGTTTTCGGTGATGATCTGCTTCTTGGCGAACCAGCGCGCCAGGTACGAGAACAGCCCCGCCACCTCGTCGCTGGCCAGCTCATTGCTGACCGGCAGGATCAGGCCGTAGGTGTCCAGCGTGAACGGCACCTTGACGAACTGGGGCTGGTCGTCCATCGCCACGCCATCCTCCGGGATCTCGCTGTCGAGTTTGGTCATGCCCTTGGTGGGTTCCTTGTCCTGCACGCGCCAACCCTTGTTGGTCGCGGTCGGCTCGGTGGTGAACAGCTCGGCCAGCGGGTCGAGCGTGCGACGCAGTTCGCGGATGGTGTGATCGATGTCCTCCGGCACCAGGAAACCGCCGTCCTCGCCGCCACCGCCTGATTCGGTCAGCGCGTCGAACAGCACGCGGCAACGCTCGTCGCCGCCGCCCCGACTGGGGTTGATGCCGTTGCGCACCGCGTAGGCAAACGCCCGCGCGTATTCGCGGCTCCTGAGCATGTCGCGCAGCGACCGGTTGCCCGTCGCCGCGCCGGTGTCCGCGCCGGGTACCTCGGCGCTTTCGTCATGATACTGCGCGTCATAGGCGGCGCGCATGGCGCTCATGCGGCTGTTCATGTCGCGCAGCGCATTCTGCCTGCGCTCGATTTCGGCCATGTCGGCGTTCTCGTCAAGCGCCATGGCGGACAGTTGCGTCGCCGCGTCGCGGATCTGGGTACCCAAAGTGTTCATGCGATCCCTAAGTTCGGCCATCGTAAGCATGGTATCCCTCCTGTTTTTCGGTCAATAAAGTTCGATGATGATCTTGGCCCGCTGCGCGATTTCGCGCCTCCGGGCGGCGTCCGGGTTTTCCTTGGTTTCGTTCGCGGGCGGCTCGCGATCGCGCAGCATAGCGCATATTGCGTCCAGTCCATACCGCTTGGCCTGCATCCGGGTGCGGGCGGGCGCGGCGCTCGCGGGTTGCTGGGGCTGCGCTTCCTCGTACAGAATGCCGTCGGCAAACCCTTCATCCACGGCCTCCTGCGCGTTCATGTAGGTTTCACCGGCCAGCAACGCCGCAATTTCATCGCGCGTCTTGCCGGTCTTGGTCGTGTACGCGGCGATCATGCCCTCCGAAACCGTGCGCAGCACATCCGCTGTGTGCTCCAATTCGCGGGCATTGCCGACGGCATACGTCCACGGGTCGTGGATCATCATGTAGGCCACCGGCGACATCAGCACCTCGTCGCCCGCCATGGCGATCACGCTGGCGGCGCTGGCCGCGATACCGCTGATCTTGACGGTCACCTTGCCCTTGTGCTCGCGCAACGCCGTGTAGATCTCCGCTCCTGCGAATACGTCGCCGCCTGGGCTGTTGATGAACACGGTCACGTCGCCCACGCGCGCCAGCTCCCGGCGAAAGGCCCTCGGTGTCACCACGTCCGACCACCAGCTTTCCTCGCTCGCGATCTCGCCGTCGATGTACAATTCGCTCGCGCCGGTCTGCGCGTTGTTTACAAAATTCCAGAATCTCAAGTCTTTTCACCTCCCGCCTCTTTGTCATCTGCGCCCCCGTCATATCGCGAGGACAGCAGCAGTTCCGGGTTGTTCATGGCGATGCGCAGCGGTAGCAGGTCGCGGCTGGCCAACAGCTCGTTGCCATTGGGGTCAGGCGGCAGCCCTTCGCGCTGGCGTACCTCGTTGGGCAGCATCCAGCCGCCCCGGATCGCCTTTTGGTGCTTCTCGGCCATGGTGGCCGTGTCGGCGCGGTTCATGGCCTCAGTGTCGAACCGGAACCGGTAGCCATTTTTGTACTCCGCATAGGTCAGCAGCTTCCGGTTCAGCTCCTCCTCCCACTGCTGTACAATCGGCAGCAGCGTCAGCTTCATGAACTCCTGCATCTGCTGCTCGGCGGTGGAATAGCTGGTATCGGTGTAATCGCCCAGCAAATGCGGCGGGATGTTGTACACCGTGGCCACGCGGTTGCGCGTGATGCGCTCCACGTCCAGCACCTGCGCGTTGATGGGATTCTGGCTGAAGGTGGTCGCGGTCAGCCCGCCCTCGAGAATCACCACCCGCCCACCGCTTTGCTCGTAGGCGTTCAGGAAGTCATCGATCACCTTCTGGCGTTCTGTTTGTCCCAGGCCCGTGTTGGGCACCGTGACGAACACGCCCTGGTTCACGCCGTCCAGCTGCTGAAGGCTGAACTCCTTCACCTGCTTGTCGTAGTCCAGGCTCCCCGCCAGCACGTCGATGGGGCGCACGCCGATCTCGCCGTTGGCCGACATATGCCGTAGCGCGATCAGCTGGCAGCCGGGCAGCAAACGATATTTCCCGTCGTCCAGCATCACGGCGTACCACATTTCGCCGCTCACCGGGTGGCGCTGGGGCTTGACGCGCGTCGGGTCGAGGATGTCGAGCCGCACGATGTTGCCCAGCGGCTTTTCCACGATCAGCGCGTAGGCGTTGCCCTCGGTGTTGCGGAATGCTTCCATGGTCTGCTTGAAGGCGAACGGCGAGCAGTTCTCGCTGGGCGCGTAGCCGACCAGCCGCTCGACCGGATGATCGACCGCCAGCTCATAGCCCTTGTACAAGTGCAGCGGCATGCTGGCCAGCGCGTTGGCGATCCGGCTGACCGCCGCGTAGATCGCTTCGTTGCCGCGCATGGTGCTGTCGGCGCGCACCCGATGAACCGGATACCACCGCGTCGTCGTGGCGGGCTTGTCCCGCGCCCGCGTCGTGTTTTTCGCCTTCGCTTTGAATGGCCACATGGCATTACCCTCCTAAAATCGGCATACGAAAAGCACCCGCCCGTTGGGGAGAGTGCTTCAAGGTTTTGAGGTTTACCCGGTTGCGCGCCGCCGCCCGCCCACCGTGTACACGCGCACGGACGGCTCGGCGTGTACCTCGCCCGCCGGGTTCTTGGTCATATTGACGCAGTGCGCGCACAGCCACGCGATGAATCCGTCGATCTTGCGGTACTTGTTGCGCTTGGTCGGCATGTAGTTGGCCTTTTCCGTGTGTCGCCCTTCGCGGGACAAGCGCACGTTGTCGGTGTACCAGGTCAGCATCGGGTCGCAATTGCTGATGACGTTGCCCGCCAGCAGCAGTTCCTTGATGTCCTTCATGGGATCGTTGAGCGTCAGCGGCCCCTGCCTGACCACCGCGCAGTCAAAGCCCCGGTTTTCAAGCATTTGCCGCAGCTTCACGGCGTTGGCCGGGTCGTAGCCGATGGTCATCAGCTCGTATTGCTTCGCCCGCGCGCAGAACCATTCGTATACGTCCTCCTGCTTGATGTACTCGCCCGGCACGATGGTCAGCAGGCCCTTCATGGCCCACTCATGATAGGGGATCTTCTCATGATCCTCTTTGACCTTGCGCTCAGGCACCCAGCTGTGCAGCAGTACGAACACCTTCCCGTCGTCGAGCGGAAATTCCAGCGCGGCGGCGGTGAAGTCCTCGCGCGTCGAAAGGTCAAATCCGCCATAACAGCGGCGGCCCAGCAGCGCGTCTTCGCTGATGATCGCGCGGTTGCGCCTGAGCACCTCGAACGACACAAACGAGGCGTCGCTGCGATCGACCATCAGGTTGAGCTGCTTGCAGATGAAGTCGGCGCGCTCTTGCGGCACGCTCTTGACGCGCTCCCAATCCTTTTTGAGCCTTTCCAGTGATAGCAGCCTCCCCAGCGACGGGTTGGCCTTGATCCAGTTGCGCGTGTCCTCGATGTCGTCGTTTTCGTCGAGCTCGGCGATGTAGCCAAACATTCGATCCCCGACGCCTGTCGCCAGCTTGCCCAGCATGGCGTCGGTGAACAGGTCGTAGTAGAACACCAGCGGCCCGTCGATCACCTCACCCATGGTGGTGATGTAGATGATCAGCGGCTGCTGGCGCTTGGGCGTCTTGCGCTTGATGATGTTGATCAACTTGAAGTCGCGGTACTCGTGGATCTCGTCGAAGATCGCCATGTGCGGGTTCAAGCCGTCCAGGCGCTTGCTATCGCTCGATCGGTGCTTGATCGTGGCGTTCATGGCGTCGTAGTATACGCCGTCGCGCAGGGTGCGGAACCTCGGCGCGAGGTGCTTTGACGCCTTGATCTGCGCCGTACACTCGCCGAACACGATGCCCGCCTGCTCCTTGCTGTTGGCCAGCAGATAAATGTCCGCGCCGCGCTCGCCGTCCTTGCACGCGCCATAGGTCGCGTTGCCCGCCATGATCGTGCTCTTGCCGTTGCCGGTGCCGACCACGATCAGCGCCTCGGTAAATCGGCGAAGCCCGGTGCGCTTGTCCACCCAGCCGTAGATATTGCCCTCGACGAAGCACTGCCAGGGCAGCAGCTCCATCCGGTCGTAATCGCCCTTGCTGGGACAAAGAAAGCGCTCCATGAACGCGATGGGGCGCACGGCTTTTTCTTCATCGAACCGCCAGGGATAATCAGGATCGCTTTGCCTTTCCAAGTCGTCCAGAAAGCGGCGGCAGGCCAGCTTGACCTTTTCGCCCGCGACGATCGCGCCCGCGTCAACGTCCAGCGCGTAGCCGTACAGCTTGTGCAGGATCGCGTCGTCCGTCCGGGCGACCGCCGCCGTCGCGGACTTGCGGTGATCCGCGCAGCTGACCGCGTTAGAACTCGTCAAACTCATCCCCGAGCAACACGCTCGCGGCCTTTCTGCTGTTCGGCGTCAACCTGAGCTCGGAAAGGTGCTTGCGCTGCTGCTCCATGTAAGCCCTCAGCTGGGCCACGCTCTTGTTCTCCTGATAGTATTTCTGGCGACCGTTATACCGCTCCTCGCCCACGCCGCGTTCGGCGATATCGGCCAGTAACGCCTGTTTCATCTGCTCCATGCGCGCGGCGTCGGCCACGATCATCTGATCGGCGTCGGTGATGCCGCCCTCGCGCTTATCGCAGGCAAGGCACAACCGGTCGTAAAGCTCGATGGCGTTGTCCTCGGTGATGGTCAGCATATGCCGGTTTCTCAAATCCTCGTTCATCAGGCCCGCTCCTCTCTATACTTTGATCACCCGCATGGGTAGTCGCCGCACCGGCTCCTGCGACCGCGCCCCCTTTTCCGGGTGTCGCCGATTGTGGCACTCGTCGCACAAGCTGCGCAAATTGTCCAAGTTCAGCGCCAGGTCGGGGCGCTGCTCGATGGGGATCACGTGGTGTACCATCGTCGCCCGGCGCGGCCTGATGCCGTACCCGGCCTCGAACCGATCCATGCAGTCGCGGCACATGTGCCGATCACGATCGAGCGCCGCTGTGCGTGCGCGCCGCCAAGGCGCGTTGCGGTAAAAGGACTTGCTTTCCCCCTGCATATCGATCCCTCCGGGCATAACAAAAGCGGCACGCGCTATTGCGTCCCGCTCGGTTCTTGTGTCAGCATAACTATATCAGATGTCAAGCGCTTTTGGCTATCACATTAGTGCATTTTGGTGCAGGTTAGTGTCATGCAACCGCTTTTGGATGCAGGTAAGTGTCATATGAGCGCCCGTTCATGTGTGTACCAATGCGGCAGCACCGTCAAAACCCGCTGCTCCGGCAGGGCTTCTAAGAGCCGTTCGCCGTCGCATTTGAGGTTTCGCACATAGCCTTCCGTGTAGCTCAATTCCTGCGCGATGCCCGGCAGCTTGGCACCCAGCACGTAGTATTTGTGCAGCACCGCACTCTCGGCAGCGGGCAGCATGTCCAGCAGCGCGCACGCGGCGGCCACCTCAGCCATGCGCTCCTGCTCCCGCTGATACAGCGCCTGCTCCAGGTCGTCGATGGCCGAAACATAGGCCGTCATCTTGTCCCCATCGGACGCGCCGCGCCCACCCCCGGCCGCATCCAGACGCGGCGTTACGCACACCATGGCCTCCCGGCGCTGCTGGATGCGTTGGCGGATGCGCCGCTTGTCGGCTTCAGCGCTGCGGCAGCGCTTCAAGATGGTTACGGCCTTCATGGTTCGCTCTCCTCCCGTCAAAAGCGTCTGCGAGGGCGCTTTTCATTATTCCTGCGGCGGCTCTTGCTCGTATGCGTCGCCCGGACGCGGGCTCAGGAACTCCACCTCGTCGGCGATCACCTCGGTCACGTACCGCTTGCCGCCGTCCTTATGCTCATAACTGCGCGTCTGGATAGATCCCTCGACGGCCACCTTGCGCCCCTTGGACAGGTACTCCGCGCAGGTCTCGGCCAACTTTCGCCAGGCGACCACGGGAATGAAATCGGCCTCCCGGCTGCCCTCACGGTTGACGAATTTTCGGCGGATCGCCACGGTGAACCGGCAATAGGGTACATCGCTGACATACCCGCATTCCGGGTCGCGCACCAGATTCCCGACCAAAATCGCCTTGTTCATTCCTTACTCGCCCCCTGTACGTAATTCATCAGCGCGGCGTTGTACCGCTCCTGAAATTTTTCGTGGTTGGTGCCGTGGTACAGCGCCATCATCGACTTGAGCGCTAGCATATCCAGCTTTTTCTGCGGCGTACCCTTGCCTGCCAGCCCCTTAATCACCACCAACTGCAACATGGCGCTGAACAGCGCCGTTTGTAGCATGCTGTGTCCCTCGATCACCTCGGTCACCGACGCGCTTTCGGGCAGCGCGCGGTACAACAGCGCCGCCTCGGTCAAGGTCTCGGCGTACCCCGCCAGCTTGTCCGACCACGCCCCGGCGCTCTCGCCCTCATGTTCAACGGGCAAGGCAAGCGCGGCCTGCCCAAGGTTTTGCGCCAGGTCAGTCAGCCGTGCGGCATGTTCCTTATTGCTCGCCATTCTTTGTATCCCCCTTCGCCTTAATCGCCTTGATGGCCTTGTAGCTCCCCCACGATGAGATGAGCAGCATGATCTTGTCGTACTCGCAGCTGGGCAGCTCTCGCATGGTGCGGATGCCCGCGTCAAACTTCACCGCGCGCCGGATCGCGTCGGCTACCAGCTTTTCACAGCCGGGCATCTGGTATCGCTCGCACAGCTCCATCGTGTGCCGCTTGATCTCTGCGCTGATCGCGCTGGCCTGCGCTGGCGTGATCGTCTTGAGCATGCGCACCTGCTGCTCGAGCGAAGTCATGCGCTCGCCCATGGTGCGGATCATATCGGCCATGCCGCGCATCAGCAGCGCCATCTGATCGAGCGCGGGCGCTTGCGGGGCGTCCTGTACCGCCACCGGCGCGTCCCGGCCCGCCTTCATCAGCTCCCGGCTCATTGCGCCTCACCCCATTCCCCTTCAAACGTGGACGACAGCGCCTGCCGCGCACCCGCCACCCACGTGTCGATCATGTCCACATATTGCGTGAACGCTTGCCGCTCGGCCCGGCTCGCGCCCGCAAACAGCGCGCCCATATGGGGCAATACGCCCGCTGTTCCTATGAAGGTGCGCACCGCTGCCGCCAGCTCGAACGCCGTCAACCCGGACGGAACGTCGCGCACGGCGCTTTGAGGCGCTTGTGACTTCGCCAGCAGATCAAGGTGTTCGGCTTCCCGCTGCTCTAAAAACGCCTCGGCGTTCGCCAGTTCCTTGGCCAGCTTGTCGGCGCGCTCTTTCTCTTGCAGGGCGGCCTGCGCAGCCTGTGCGGCGCTGCGCGTATTGGCTTCCAACACCTTCGAAATCGCTTGAAATTCCTCTTTTGCCTTTCGCTCGGCCTCCGCCAGCTCGTTGATCCGTTTCTGGGCGTCTGGGCTAAACCCATTGCCAGGCCGTCCTTCCGCGCTGGCCAGCTTCTCCTGGAGCTTCTTTGCCTCCTCGCTTTTCCGGGCGTAGGCATCGCGAAGATCTCCGTTTCCGCGCTTGGCCTCGGCGAGCTCTTTTTTGGCCTGGTCAACTTCCTTTTGAAGCTCGCGAAGACTGAGGTTTTCACCTTCAGCCCGTTCCGCCATACCCTCGCGCTCGGGTTCGGGCAGCGACAGGATGGCTTGTATTTTGCTGATCGGCAGCCGCGCCATCGCGCTGTTCGGCCCGACCGACCGCGCCGCCTGCATCAGCTTTTGCGCCTGCCGTTCGCTCATGCCGGTGTTGCGCCGCACCCACTCCTCCCACTGGCCGTGCGGCACCAACTCGGTCTCCTTGGCCTCGTTGAGGCACCGCCCCACCTCGAGCATTTCGCTGTACGCGCCGCGCATGTGGTGCGCGATCTGGTGCTCGATGTCCTTGAGGGTCGTAAGCCTGACCTCATCGACCGGCGTGGGCACCGCCAACTCGCCCCGGCACATGGCGTAATAATCGTTGTCGCTGACCACCTTTCCGTTGACCAGCGTATCCAAGCGGTGAAAGGTGCCGGTGTTGCGGACGTTGGAAATGTAGAGGTCGAGCGCTTTCTGGGTGTCCTCGAAGGTTGGATATCCGTCTGCATTGATGTAAGCCCTGCTGGTCAGCCTACGCGGGCCTTGCGAGCCGTCTACCGGCTGTGTGTACACCCCATACCCGCCCTCCGGCCTCGCCTGCACAAAATGCGCCCGCCGATTGGAATCGACAAAAACCACCTGCACGTTAATCATGTATCGCCGCCTCCTTTTCTTCCGAACGCCCGCCCGCATAGCAGGGTGTATCGCCGCAACATATCGATCGGTAATAGGCGTCCCGGCTCTCCTGATCTGGGAACTGGTGCCGCACCTTGCCACCCGAAACGCCGACGCAATTGATGTAAAACCGTCCCCGGTAGCTGCTCCGATGCCCAAACCGGTCGCACTTGGCGCGCAGTCCATCCTTGGGCAGTGCCGAAGACCGCCTGTCGCAGTTGCAAACCTCGCCCGGCTCGAGCACCGCGCCACAAATCATGCAGGTGCTGAGCTTCCTTGCGTACTTCCCGCACTTCATAACTGTCACCCTTTCTGCCTAGAACGGCATTTCATCATCGTCATCCGCGTCGGGGTTCATCTGCATGCGCTGTTGCTCATGCACGGGCGCAGGCCCTTCGATCAGATTGCGGCGCACCCACAACAGCCGCTGCGTTTGGCCGTCGATCCACTTGCCGCGCGTCGAGGTCGCGGTGCTTTCGTCGATCACCAGCATGCCGTCCTCGCGCATCTGCTTGTACAGCATTCGGGTGGTCAAGGGGAACGCCTGCCCCTGATCGCTGTACAGCCGCGCCACCGCGCGGTAGGCCATCTGCGGGATCAGGTAGTAGTAATCCAGATCCACATACCCGATCATGTCCTTGGTGGGGTTGGCGTTTTGTTCGCTCGTCGGCTTGGTCAGGTCGCGCACGCGGATCGCGCCGCTGGTCAGCAATTCCGATAGGCTCGACAGATACATTTTGCTGGGCCGCTCCTCGTGCAGCTCGTCGGCCTGCCGCTTGCTGTTGCGGGTGACCACGCTCCAGGCATGATCCATCTCCTTGATGCACTCTTCGTCGGTCATAGTGCCCACGTCGCGCATGTAGCGCAGCATGCTCTCGTAACCCAGCATCATGTGGGCGATGGCCTCAGCGGTGCGCGCGTGCTGTCCCTTGGTTTTCTCAATGGCGATCGCGCGCAACTCGAGGAAATCGTGGTGCAGGATCTCGGGCAGGCGCTCAGATTGCTTGAGCAGCCAAGTGATGTATCCGCGCATGCTGCGTTGAAGGTACCCAAGGCGTGCGTTTTCCTGAAGGGCGGTCAGTTCGTCGGTGATGGGGACATCTTCCCGTCCCACGTTGACCACGTAGAAGCGCGCCATGCCGCTTTCGCCCACGCCGGGCGAGTCCTCGCCGCTGATGATTGCCACACCGCGTGGCGGCATAGCCTCTTGCAGGGTCAGGTCGCTTTTCATGCGCCCGCGTTCCGCGCCGTCGCCAAACGCGCGCGCCAGCGATTGCGCCGTGGCTTCCATCTTTTTGCGCTCCTGCAAATTGGTGACCGGGTGGTAGTCGTCCACCACGATCGGGGCGTCCTTGAGCAAAAACGCCTTCTTGCGGATGAAGTTGGCCGTGTCGTTGAACGACGCGGGCAGGCTCTTGCTCGTAAAGTTGCCAAAATGCGAAAGCGCCAGCGCCAATAACGTTGATTTTCTCGTGCCGGTGCCGCCCAGCAGGAACAGCGCGTAGGCGGGCGCGATGCCGGTGTCGGCCAGGAACTCGCGCAGCGGCGCGAGAAAGATCGTCCCCAGCACCGGGATGGATACGTGTTCGGCGAACGTCTGCCGGATCAGCAGCGTCATCATGGCGGCCTCGCTGTAAGCGATCTCGCCAAACCCTTCCACGCCCCCGCCGTCCAGCCGATACCCGGAAAGCCCGCTGCCCAGGTCAACCGTCACGCCCTCCGCGCCGATCGCGCCGCCCTGGTACAGGTACGCCCACTTGCCGCCGATCCTGCGCCAGCCGGTATGGCTGTATTCGGTCACCCGTTCGACCGTCATCTGGCCCACCTCCGCAATCGCGTATCGCAATTTGTCCTTGGTCGTCGCGCCCGGCAAAATGCTGGCCGAAAAGTCCCAGTGCTCGCTCACCCACGCCATGCCCTGAAACTGGGCCGCCTTGATTTGCACGCGGGGCAGAGGAGCGCCTGACTGGCTCCACCCGTCGATCACCATTTCTTTGCTGACGGTCACGCCGTCGTCGCGCGTAATCACTGCGCGCGGCAGCGCCACGAAGTTGGCCAGCGGCTTGGGGCCGTCCTGCGTCGCCTGGCAAATGCGCCCCGCGTCCACGCAATACCCGAAGATCTTCGCGTAGTGGGCGGCGGCTTGATCGCGCTGTGCGGCGGCGTCCATCGCGAAGGGCGCGGCCTTTTTGATCAGCTTGTCCAGCGCCTTTTCGGCGGCGGTCTTGCCCAGCAAATCAAAAAAGTCGGTGATGTCGCCCTTGGGCGGGAGCTTGGCGCATCCGTCGATCAGGTTGATGATCCGCACCCGCTTGGCCGTGTTGACCACGCTCTGCGCCACCGTCTGCGCGTGCGACCGGCCCACATCGTCGTTGTCCGGCACGATCACCACGTCTGCGCCCGCGAGCGACGGCGCGTAATCGCCGCTGTGCCATTTGCCCGCGCCCATCGGGCTGGTGGTGGCTGTGTAACCAAGCGCGGCCATGTTGTCGCAGTCTTTTTCGCCCTCGACCACGTACACGGTTTTTCCCGCCCGAATCGCGGCCAACACCTCGGGCAACCGGTACAGCACCATCCGCACGCCTGATTTTGAATTCTTCCAACCGGACGGGCTGCCCGGATCGGGTTGGCGCAGGCTGAAGCTCTTGTTGCCGTCCTCGTATTGATAGCGGCACGCCTCAAACAGCACCTTGCCCTGCTCGTCCTTGTAGGCGTAGCTGCAAACGAACTTCCCGCGCGGCTTGGCTGGCGCTGCCGGGGCCTTCGGAACCTCCGCCTTAGTGGGCGTCTTTGATGCCGCGCCCCGCTCATCCGGCGAAATCACCAGGTCGCCCGTTGTCAGCCCCATCTGCCCGAGCACGCTGTCCAAGGAGCACCCGGCCTGACAGTGCAGGTAGATCCGCTCCTTGCCGTCCTTGCCGCTGGGCTTCGCCCGCACGGATAGGCTGGCCGACCGGTCGTCGTGGGCGGGGCAGCGGCACATATATTCGCCGCTGGCGTTTGGGCCGCTTTCCACCACCAGCCGCCCGAGAAAATCGCGAAGATCCACGCGCCCGCCCTCCTACCGTTTTTTCATTTTTTGCTCAATGGCGGCCTGCACCTCGGCCAGGTCGAACCGGTACGCCTTGCCCTCTTTGCGGCTTGGTATCCACCCTTCGCGGATGCCGCGCCGGATCATGCACACCTTGAGTCCCGTTTCCTCGCTCAGCTGCTCGATGGTGATGCCGTCGCCCCGGTACGCCAGCTCCCGCGCCACATCCAGGTCGATCAGCGTTCGGGTACCCACGATCATGCTGGGCAGGCGGCCCGACTGGGCGTCGCGGCGCAGCTTGCTTTCGCTGATGATGAGATCCTCCGCTTTCAGCTGCCGCAAGGCATCGGATACCGTCGCCAGTTTCATCGATCACACCCCCGTCCCCATTTGTGCCAGCGCGTTGTCGATGGCCGTGATGGTTTCTTCCATCAGCTGCTTGACTTCGAGCGACTTCGCCCGTATGGCCTTCGCGGCATCCAACTCATCGGGCGTAATGCGCCCGTCCCGCGCCACGGCGGCAAATTGCAGCGCAATGTCGGTCGTGGCCTGGAAGGTCACCGCCCAGCCCAGCGCCGCCTGCGCCAGGTGGCTCTGTTCACCGCGCCCGTAGCCGGGCAACAGCGGGCAATAGGCCCGGATGTGTTCGCCGCGCAGGTCGTGGTCGCCGTAGTTTTCAACCATTTTCTGCACCGCGTCGCAGGGCGGCACCGTGAGGCCCTTCTCATAATCGGCCAGCGCCCCACTGCTCACGTACAGTTCAAGCGCAGCGCGTTCCCGGTTGCTGAACAGCCCGTTGGTCTGGGCCTTGCGCATACGGGATTGATAGTAGATGTTCTCAGGATTTTTCATAATCGCGCCGCCTTTCTTCCCTTGTTGGCGGGTTTTCACCCTTATTTGTGCCTTTGTGTCCCATTGTCAGAAAGCAAAAGATGCACTAGAATGGTAGTGACACATAGTCACGAATCGGGATCGCCAATGAGTTCGTCAACGGTCACGCCGAAAATACGGGCCATCTTGACCAGCACCTTGATCGGGGGATTGCGCTCCCCGCTCTCGTAGCGTGATATGTTTTCGCGCTTTATGCCGATCAGGGCTGCAAGAGCCTCTTGTGTAAGCCCTTGGCACTCGCGAAGAATCTTGATTTGTTCCATATGCAGCCTCCCTCTATTGTTGTGACTTTTGGGTACATTGACAGTATAGTTCCATCAAGTCACAAAGTCAAGCGTGAATTGTGACTTTCCGGGCATATATTTTCATGTACCAAAATGGTACAATTGCACAAGGTAGGTGATAATCATGAGATTGAGGCAGTTGAGAGAAGAAAAAGGGGTCACCCAGCAAACCGTCGCGGACGGCTGCGGGATTGACCGTGCGCTCTATGCGCGATATGAAAATGGGACGAGGAAGCCGCCGAGCGAGAAGCTCGTATTTCTGGCGGACTACTTTGGCGTTTCGATTGATTATTTGCTTGGACGTGAAGCCGAAAAGAAGCCCGCGCCCAAGACTGGACGCGAGCTGGATCATGAGCTTATAAGCCTTCTGTGTCAATTGACGCCTGAACAGGTTCGTAGGGTAAAGGACTTTGTGCAAGGGATTTTATCAGCTCGATGAGCAGCCGTTTTTCATCGTCGGTCAGCGGAGCGATTATTTCCCGCGCTTCTTGTTCAGTGATATGACACGTCGCTCTCCTTTCCGCATGACCGGCCTGCTCGTATTGCGCGAACAGATTATATCATAAGCAAAGGATGCTTGGGTTAGAGAAACGCTAATGCGCGGCGGATTTGGATGCTCTTACACTTTATTGTAAGGTTTCCTTACACATGAAGGCAGCCCCTTACACATGACTTGTAAGGGAATGACATACAACATGTTGTATACAAACATAGGTGTTTCTACAGGATATTGTGGTTTTCCTGCCACTGGTTGCACCGCCTTACACTCTTACACAAAAAAATCAACACCCCCCACCCATCATTTACTTTTTAGAGGTGATTCCATGGCCGGTACGATAGAGAAGCGCGGTAAAAATTCATGGCGGTACGGGGTTCAGGTGCTCACGGAAAACGGGTTTGAGTGGGTGCGGGACACTGCGTCCTTTCCGCCCGAAATGACCGAGGCCCAGCAGCGCAAGAAGGTCGAGGTCGCGCTGGCGAGGCTGATCGCGGACGCAGACGCCGGGATCGTCAAGCCTACCCGCCGCGATCATACCGTGGCCAGCTTTTCCGAGGTGTGGCTCGAGGAATATGTGATCCCGGAACTTTCCGAAAACGTGCTGAAGACCTACAAGAACTTCCTGAGCGCGCGCATCCTGCCCGAGCTCGGCGACAGGCCGCTCAAAAAGCTGACGGCGCTCGAGCTCACCAAGTTTATCAACAAGTTACGCACAAGCCCGCGCCGATCGACCAGAAAGCCCGACGATCAGCTGAAGAACCCGCGCAGCCCCGCCGATTGTGCGAAGATGAGCAAGCGCGAGGGAGGCACCCTATCGCTGCGCACCGTATGCCATTATTATGATTGTCTGGATTCCATGCTCGACAAGGCTGTGCAATGGGATGTGCTGCGCACCAACCCCATGCAAAAGGTCACGCGTCCGCGCGTGCCCAAGTCAAAGGCGCAATACCTGACCGAGGAGCGCGCCGTCGAGCTGCTTCGCTGTCTGGCGCGCGAAAAGAACATGTCGTTTCGCGCGGCGGTGCTGCTGGCCGTGTTCTGCGGCCTGCGGCTGGGCGAGGTGGGCGCGCTGCGCCTGTCGGACGTGGACTGGGAAAACGGCACCATCGACATCACCCGCGCGCTCAAGTACACGCCCGAAACCGGCAACTTCGAGGGGCCGCCCAAGTCGGAAGCAGGCAACCGCCTGATCTCGCTGCCGGTCGGCCTGATGGCCGTCTTGCACGAGACGCGCGAATACCAGCGGGACATCGCCGCGACGATCGGCGACATCTGGAAGGGCGAGGGCTGGATCGTCCACGGCTGGAACGGCGCGCGCCTGGCCCACGACACGCCCTCCAAGCAGTTTCGCCGGTTCGCCGACAAGAACGGCTTTCAGGGCGTCAAATTCCATTCCCTGCGCCACACCCACGCGACCATCCTGCTGGCCAACAACATCGACGCCGTAGCCGTGGCCACGCGCCTGGGACACGGCGACGCCACCGTGACGCTGAAAACCTACGCCCACGCCCTCCGGCGTCGCGACGCAGACGCCGCCCGCGTCTCGCAAAGCCTACTGATGAAAGCAGGCGTATCCTTCACCGCCGCAAACGAAAAGCCCCTAGACCTCCCCGACGCCCCGCCGCCTGTAGCGCCATCCGAATATTGCGCAGTAGACATTCTGGATGATATCCCAGCGCCGGTTTGCGTTCCATAGATCAACTTGAAGAGGTGTAGTATGATTTTATTTCGACCTGTTGGGGAAAAGGAACTTGCGCTGATTGCTCAGGCCGACTACCTTGCTTTTCCTCCGAGATTGCCTGAGCAACCGATATTCTATCCTGTGCTGACTGAAAAGTATGCCGCTGAAATCGCGAGCAAGTGGAACGTCCATGATGAGAACTCGGGCAACAAAGGGTACGTCACGCGCTTTGAAGTTGACGATGCTTATGTTTCAAAGTACGAGGTTCAGACGGCGGGCGCGTCATACCATCGGGAATTGTGGGTTCCGGCAGAGGAATTGGAAGAATTCAACCGGCACATCATCGGGAAAATCGAGGTAACCTCCAGCTTCCAATAGATGAGGGGAGAGGGCATCGAAAGCGACGGCGCGGCTGTCGCTTTTTTCTTTTTGCCGCTGTTTTCAGGGCCACAAGGCACCTTTTATCCCCCAACCTCCCCCATTTTTTCCCCCACTCGAGCCGCACTCTCTCCGAAACTGTCAAATGTGCATAAAAAAACCCGATGCCAACCATTACGGTTGCATCGGATTCTGGCGTGCCTGAAGGGATTCGAACCCCTGACCTTTTGGTTCGTAGTTCCCTAAAATTGCATTCCCCGATGAAGAAAGTGAGCAATAATCGGGGTTCTGAACGCTTCGAAATTCTATGTCAGAAAAAACAAGTTGCACGAAAGTTGCACAATGGATTAGTAAGGCTAAACACAAAGTTTAATTAAATCAAGCCGATTCGCCCGGCGTCAACCGTTCCATCGCGATGACATAATACTGCTCCGACAACTCACATCCCATACTATCATACCCCTCCATGGCCGCAGACAACAAGACGTCTACACCGCATTTGGCGGGCATAGGCTGTCCTTATCCCAAGCGACAACCTCGGCCTACCAGCAGAATATACCGCATTGTACAGTGGCTGCCGGTACAAAGCAGATTGACGCGGCAGGCTAAAACAGCGCAATAAGAAAAATGAATTTTTATATATGCCACGAACAAATATTGTATCTAATTTCATAAAAATCCACAATCCGGGGCGAAATTCATATATTGAAGTGCGTACACAATTGTGATATACTGCAAACAATGCAGAAGATTTACATTTTACTAGGAGAAGATTAGCGTGTCGAGCATTTTACTTGATGTATTTTTGACGTTTGCGAGCATCCTCGCGGTTGCGTTATTTCGGTATGCAACAAAAAAAGATGAGGTAACTGCAAGTGTCAAAGAGTTCTTCGATTGGTCATACGATGTATTTGCGTCAGCACTAATCTGGATCATTGGTTCTTTTATCAACACTGCCGCTCAAATGAAGGCATACATGGGGGATTTGTTCGGCAGTATTGATGTGGCGATAAATGCTGACAGTATTCAGCTTTTATCCATCGAATACCACAATAGATTTATCAAGGATTTTGACTTGATTATGCTGGCACCCGTATTTGTTGGAATATTTATTTTAATAGCATTGGTTTTACCAACAATAATACGTAGAAAGGGTACGGATTCTAATGGGTCACCAAAGTTACTTATAGGTATTGTCATACCAGACATAATCAGCACCGCTTATCTTTTTCTCGCGGTATCAATTTTCAGGGGGCGTTGAAATGAATCTTCAAAATTATATTGCCAAAATCAACAGGTATGTAAAAAAACATTTTATGGAAA
This sequence comes from Eubacteriales bacterium, assembly GCA_031554855.1. Classification (GTDB taxonomy): domain Bacteria; phylum Bacillota; class Clostridia; order Christensenellales; family Aristaeellaceae; genus JAVBUY01. The sequence continues at coordinate 940 of JAVBUY010000183.1, read as the reverse complement.
TATTTGCAGGAGCACTATCTGCCTTAGGCTTTTCTCTGGCATTTGCTGTTGCAATGACGAGTGGTTCATTGGAATCAAGGCTGACGATTCCCATGATTGTTGGTGTGATTGCTATGCTTGTTTCCTTTATTGTTATGATGCCGGGAAATAGATTCTTTGGGCCTCGCAGGACAGTTTTCTTATCGAGTAGGCAGCATGACGAATATGCGCGCAAGCTAAAGTCCGAGTTGATGAAGCAACCAAGGATTGATGTAAAAGATTTTGGAAGCGTAAAACTTGGAGAAGAAATTGAAACTGCTGTTGAAAATCTCATTAAAAATTCAGATGTATTAATATATGTAATCAGCGGTGAGGATTTCTTGTATTCATCCATAGAAAAAAACATGACTTTTGCGTTGGAAAACGGAAAAAAAGTTATTCCGGTTGTATTAGAAAAAGTATGTCCTTTGCTACCGGACAAGTTCTTAAAAACAAAAGGATTCATATTTTCCGACGCCAATGATATGACTAGCGCTGCCGAAAAGATTGCAAAATCAATTCTATGAGCAATATATTCGCTTGTAGAGAGAGGAGATTGCAAAAAGTGCCCCCGTCGGCAAAAAACGCCAACGGGGGTAATCCTATACTGTATGCGGCGCACCATGCGCCGCCCTACTCCTGATCGTGTTTCTCCCGCATCTGCTCCAGTGCCTTCTTGACCACATCCGGCACCGGCAGTCCCATCAGCCCAGCATTTTCGATGATGCTTAGGCCCTCGTTCGCGAGATAGTAGCACGTGGTTGCGGTCTGAAATATCATGGGGTACGTCAACAGAAAAACGGACAAAAAGCTAAGCAGCTAGAAGGAACGATCTCGCCTCCCAAAGACGGAGCCACTGAAGCGGGGCGAGAAAGCCGAGGTTTTTCTGAATTCTGCGGGTGTTGTAGAAGCCATCAATGAA
>JAVBUY010000021.1:0-6462 GCA_031554855.1 Eubacteriales bacterium | reverse complement strand
AGCACCAGGCGGAACGTGGGGTTCTCATCGACGATACCGTTCATGAAGATCTTGCGCAGATTCATTTTACGGCACCTCCTTTACGGCGTCATAGGCCAGTCCGGCGTGTTTGATCCCCTTGATGAACGCCTCGCTGGTCACGGTCGCGCCGGACTTCACCTGCACCGACTCAAACGCGCCCACAGCGGGCGTACCGTTGACCTGGCTAACGAACGCCGCGTCGGTCAGAAGATCCGCGCCGATGCCCGCCGTTTCATTCTGCGCCAGCACCTGCACATCGACCAGCGTACCGGCCGCGTCGATCTCGGTTTGCAGCGTGATCTTCTCGGCCTCGTTATAGCCGGTGGATACGGTCACGATGCGATAGCCAACCAGCGCGCCGCCCTGGGTCGCCTTGTCGATGGCCTTGACGGTCGGGAATTTCTTGTCGGTGTCGGTGAACGCCACCGGCTCGAAGGAAGCGCCGGTAAACACGCCCTCCACCACCGGGAAACTGGGCGCGGCAGCGGTGGCTGCGCCCGCATCGCCCGCCGCCGGAGCGGAGGCCGCGATGCTCTGGTAGGCACGGGCAACCTGCTTTAAGCCGCGCTTGATCGCGTCAGAGGTCACGGTCGCGCCGGACACCGCCTGGACGCCGTCGGCGGTCTCCACTGTTGCGGTCGCGCCGCCGATCTGCGCCAGGAAGTCGGCATTGGTGAACACATTGGCGCCGATGCCCTCGGTCTCGTGCTGCTCAATGGGGATCATGGCCAGGTAGTTGCCTGCCGCGTCCACGTCGATTTGCAGCAGCATTGGGGTTTCTTCATGATAGCCGGTCACCTTGACCACGAAGCGGTACTTGACCACCGCGCCGTCCTTGCTGCCCGCCTGCGCGGACTGCACAGCCTTGTAGTCGTCCGGCGTCGGCAGCACGATGTCGGCAAATTCGACGCCCGCGTCGGGATCGGGCTTGGGGATCAGGTACGCCTGATAGAACGCGCCTGCCTGCTTCACGCCCTGCTTGACCGCGCTGGACGAAACCGTCGCGCCGGAGAGGCCGTCGATCGCGTCGATGCCCTCTTTCGTCGCGGGCTGTCCGGCAAAGCGAGTGGCAAAGTCGGTGCCCTCTTGCGTGCCCAGGCGCGCGCCGTAGCCTTCGCTCTCCTGCTGCTCGCCGAGCACCAGCGTGCCCACGTTACCCTCCGCGTCGATCGACACGCGGCTGTGGATCAGATCCACAAAGCCCTTCGACGCCAGATCGAACGTATAGCCGACGATGGTGTCGCCCACTTTTCCGGCGGTGATGCTCTGGATATCGCCATAGTCGCCCAGCACGGCCAGCGCGTTGAGCGCCTCAAACGACGTGGCGTCCGGCAACTGCTCCTTGCGCAACAGATCCTCGCCAGCCAGCACCGGCGTGCCGGGGTTAGGCTCGATGCCCAGCACATCCACCGCGAAGGCGGTCATCTGCTTGGTCGCTTCCTTGAAGGGCTTTGAGGACACGGTGACACCCGAGATGGTATCGATCTTGTCGTCGATGACCTTCGGGTCGGCGGCCAGCGCGTCATATTGGCTGAGGAAGGGCTGCTCGCCCACGCGCATGCCCAGTCCGGCGGTCTCTTTCAGATCGCCCACCTGAACGCCGTGGATCGAGCCGTCCGCGCCGATGCCCAGCGTGATGGGGATCGGTCCGCCGTAGCCCTGTGGCGCGGCGGTCAGCACATAGCCCGCGCTGCCGCTGGCAGCGGTGCCTTCATATACTTTCTGAATCAGCGGATAGGTTTCCGCCGCGTCCGCCGCATAGTCAGCGGGCGTTTTTTCCACGAAGTTCTCGGCGGTGGGCAGCACGGCGCGCTGCGCCGCCTGCGCCGCGATCTGTTTCTGCTCGGCGATCGGACCGCGGGTGATCATGTTGGTCCCCGCCAGCAGCAGCGCCGCCACCAGCGTGAAGATCAGCAGGCGCGTGCCCAGGTTGACAATGTTTTTAAGCATGCTGCTTCACCTCCCCAAATGCGCGCGGTCGGGTGAATCGCTCGATCAGCGGCGAAGCCACGTTCATCAGCAGGATCGCAAACGAACAGCTCTCGGCCATGGAGTCGTTGAACGTGCGCAGGATGAACAGCAACAGGCCGCAGCCCACCCCGAAGATGATCTGCCCCACCGGTGTCACCGGCGCGGGCGCATAGTCGGTCGCCATGAAGAACGCACCCAGGATCAATCCGCCGCCCAGCAGCTGATACACCGCGTAGCTCGCGCCGGCGACGAAGCCCGCCGCGGGCTGGAGGGCGCCGTACACCCAGAACAGCACGAACGCCGTCACGATGAACGTGCCCGGGATGCGCCAGGTGATGACCTTGCGATAGAACAGATACGCCGCGCCGATCAGCAGCGCCAGCTTGCTGGTCTCGCCGATGGTGCCCGGGATGTTGCCCAGGAACATCTGCCCCAGCGTGTAGGGAACATCGGCATCCATTGCCAGCGGCGTGGCCTTCGCGACCACATCCACCGCGTCGGGCACAAACCCAGCCAGCCAGTTGCCGCCCTGCGGCACCACAAATCGGGTCATTAGCCCCGCCCAGGAGATGGTCAGGATGGCGCGCGCGGCCAGCGCGGGGTTCATGAAGTTCTGGCCGATGCCGCCAAAGAACTGCTTGACCAGCACGATGGCCAGCGCCGCGCCGACCACCGGCATCCACCAGGGTGCGGTCGCGGGCAGGTTGTAGGCCAGCAGCAGGCCGGTCACCACGGCGCTTCCGTCGCCGATGGTCACCGGGCGCTTGGCGATTTTCTCATAGAGGTATTCGGACACCACCGCCGACAGCACCGACAGCAACATCACCACCCCGGCGCGCAGGCCGAAGAACCAGATGCCCGCCAGACCGGCCGGAGCCAGCGCCAGGCACACGTCCAGCATCACGCGCTGGGTCGATGCGTTGTCGCGCAGGTGCGGCGACGACGTCACGGAATATTTTCTTTGCATGCTCGTCACCCTCCCTTACGCTTTCTTGAGTGCCGCGGCGGCTTTGATGCCCGCTTTGGCGGTTTTGCAGCCTTGCGTCACTTCGCGCTTGGCCGGACACACATAGGAGCAGGTGCCGCACTCCATGCAGCCCGCCACCTGCAGGCCCTCCGCCAGATCCCAGCGGTAGCGGCGCGCCGCGGCGTCGATCTTCATGGGCAGCAGCTTCATCGGGCAGGCCTCCGCGCAGCGGCCGCAGCGGATGCAAGCCAGCTCGGGGGCGCGCTGCTTACCCATGCCCAGGATGCCCGATAGGCCCTTGGTCATCGGGATATCCAGGCGCGGCACGGTGAAGCCCATCATCGGCCCGCCCAGCACGATCTTGTCCACGCCGTCAGTGAAGCCGCCCCGGCCATCGACCACGTCGGCCAGCGTCGTGCCGATGCGCACGCGCACATTGGCGGGGTTCGCCACGTTGCCGGATACCGTGACCACATGGTCGATCAGCGGCTTGCCCTCGCGCACCGCCGCAGAGATCGCCGCCGCGGTGCCTACATTGATCACCACCGCGCCGATATCGGCGGGCAGCTTGCCGATCGGCACGATGCGGCCGGTCAGCGCGTAGATCAGCTGTTTTTCACCGCCCTGCGGGTAGTGCACCGGCAGGCTGACTACCTTCGCGTCGTCGCCCAGCGCCTCGCGCATCTTGGCGATGGCGTCGGGCTTGTTGTCCTCGATGCCGACCAGCACGGTGCTCGCGCCCAGCATCTTCTTGGCCAGGCGCACGCCGTCGGCTACCGCGCCGCTCTGTTCGAGCATCACGCGGTGATCGGCGGTCAGGTATGGCTCGCACTCCGCGCCGTTGATGATCAGCGTATCCACTGGCTTGGGCGGAGCGAGCTTCACCGACGTCGGGAATGTCGCGCCGCCGAGGCCGACCACACCCGCGTCGCGCACGATGGCGACCAGCTGCTCGTTGGACAGCTTGTCCACCTCGGCGGCACTGCGCGGTTTGATAGACGCATCCCAGCGATCCTCAAAATCGTTATCAATGACCACGGCGGATACGGTCAGCCCATTGGGCAGCACGCAGCGATCCAGCTTGACCACCTTGCCGGATACCGGCGAATGCACCGGCGCGCTGATGAATCCGTCGGCCTGGCCGATCACCTGGCCGAGCGCCACCGTATCGCCTGGGTTGACCACGCACTTGGCTGGCGCGCCAATATGCTGCGCCATCGCCACCACCGCGCGCACAGGCGCCGCCTGGTCGATGATGGGGCTATTCTGTGTGGTTGGTTTTCCATTGCCAATCTCCCGGGGATGTATGCCACCCGGGAATGCCCGCGAGTCTGCCACGGACAATCTCCTCCCTTCGGCCTGTTTGCACACAAAAAAACTGCCGCAAACAAACATTGTGTAGAGTATAGCACATTCATTTGCAATTTTGAATGCAAAAAATGCAACGATTTCGGTTAAATAATTAACGAATGCATCACTTTTGCATTTTTCCCGCGATTTTGCGCGCGCATGCAAAAAGGACGGGGCGTCATTGCCGCGTCCTTGTGCATGGAGGATTACGGAGCGGGACTATTCAGCGGGGCTTCCTCTATGGGCGTCAACACAACTTTGCCCATGATGTTCAGCAACTGCCCGTTTACGATTTCGAACGGCTCAATTGCCGCTTGTTCGTCAAACATTGACTGCATTTTGTTCTGCCACTTTCCATCGCTGTTCTGGCAGATCGCACCGCCAAATCGCTCTCCAGGCGGTAAACTCAGGCGGTATACGCCCTCCTCGATGGCTACTCCTACCGCATAGTTCCCCTCTTCCAGCGTGATGGGGCCATTCACGCGCAGCAGCATCGGTGCTTGGGTCGGCGCAGCGGTCGCAAGGAAAGCCGAGTACAAAAACGCACGGGTAGGTGTCGGGGTTGCGATGACCGGCGGCGCGGTCGCAATGGCTAGGCTCCGGTCAAACCGGATCGAAGCAACCACCGCGTCGATCGCTGTGCGCGACGTCTTGATCTTCTCGTCAGCTACATAGAATATCAAGGAGTACACCCCATACGCTGTCGGCAAAAGATACGTCTCCGCCAGTTCATCGGGGCGCTCGGGATATCTGCCTGCCAGCATGACCGCGCGGCATCCATCGATGGTCAGCCGCTGCCTGCGTTCGATGGCGAATAAAGGCGAAGAAGGCGTAATGTAGATATTGACCTGTTGCATAAAAGGCGACTGATCGCTGATCGGTCCATCTTTCATCCATATGCCCAGTATGACGCCGTCGGCCAGCATCACGCCCTGCGCGTTGCCCATTTGAGACGCGTCGAGCACCAGACTGCTCGCAGGCACTTCGCATACGAGCTGATTGACCGTGAGGACGCGCGTGTCGCCATCGGCCTGTACGGCTATCGCCATGATGCACAGCCCTATCGCTAACCATAGCGCAAAATGCTTTTTCATGGCGTGCTCCTTTGTGCGGTCTATTCGTTCGACGCGCGCAGTTGCCGCTTCCTGGCCGCTGCCTCGTTCAGCAGCGCCTTGGCGTGCGTCAGGCTGCTGTCCGATGCGCTGTCTGCGCCGCCGACGATGCGCGCCAGCTCCTCCGCGCGGCCCGGCTCATCCAGCTCGCGCACGTGCGTGCGCGTCTTTTCGCCCTCCACGCGCTTTTCCACCAGGTATTGCGCGTCGGCCATCGCGGCGATCTGCGGCAGGTGCGTCACGCAGATGACTTGATGCAGCTTGGCCAGCAGCGCCATCTTCTCGGCGACGACCTGCGCCATTCGCCCGGAGATCCCGGTGTCGATCTCGTCGAATACCATGCTGGGGATGCCGGTCTTTTCGGCGGCAATGCTCTTGAGCGCCAGCATGATGCGCGACAGCTCACCGCCCGAGGCGATGCGCGCCAGCGGCCGCTCTTCCTCGCCCAGGTTGGCCGACAGCACAAACTCCACTCGGTCGATGCCGTTGGCGGAATAAACCGACGTCAGCTCGGCGCGCGCGGGCTGGGGCGCGAACCCGGCGCGCATGCGCGCGTGCGGCATGCCTAGGTCAGCGAGCTGCTGCTGCATGTGCTCTTGGAACTGCTTGGCCAGCACATGGCGCGACAGGCTGAGCTCCACCGAGTCCTCGTAGAGCTTTTCTTCCAACTGTTTGGTGCGCTTTTCCAGTCGGCCTTCGGATTCCTCCGCGTCGGTCAGATTGTCCAACTCGGTGGCGATGCGCTCGCGCGCGGCCAGCATTTCCACCGTATTCGCGCCATACTTGCGCTTAAACCGGCTGATGATGTCCAGCCGCTGCTCCACCTGCTCGGCGGTGTCAGGGTCGTACTCCATCCCCTCGCGCAGCGCGCGCAGCTCGCCGGTCGCGTCTTCGAATTGATAATAGATCTCGTCCAGCCGCTCGTGCAGCTGGCTGTACGCTTCGTCCAGCTTGGCCAGCGGCAGCAGCGCGTCCACGCCTTTGCGCATCGCGTCCAGCGCGGAGGCTTGGTTGCCCTCGCCCGCGTAGAGCAGCTCATAC
>JAVBUY010000079.1:0-4703 GCA_031554855.1 Eubacteriales bacterium | reverse complement strand
GCGCAGGCTGCCGCGACGCGCACCCAGCGCTTGCCGCGCACATAGCCGCTGACCAGCGCCATCGCCACAAAGCAGCCGACCACCGCGTATCCGGCCGGGCAGGGCACGCGCAGCGACGCGAACGGCACCGACGCCCCCAGGCGCGAGATCCATTGCAGCAGCACCGCCACCCAATACACCGCCACCTCCAGCGCGTAGGCCGCTGGCGCCCAGATCGCGTGGACGCCCATCGCGATCAGTCCCAGTACAGTCACCACGCCGGTGACCGGCACGGCCACCAGGTTGGTGGCCAGGCCCATCAGCTGCAGCTCGCCAAAGTACACCGCCACCAGCGGCATCGTGCCGATGGTCGCCGCCAGCGTCAGCGACAGCGACTGGCGCAGCCAGTTCGGCAGGAAGCGCAGCCCCTGCCCGATCGGGCGCATGAGCAGCGCGATGCCCAGCACCGCGGCGAAAGACAGCATAAAGCCCGGATCATTCAGGTTGAACGGATCGGCCAGCAGCATCGCCCAGAACACCGCCGCGATCGACGACAGCGTATCGTAGGGTCGGCGCGCCAGCATCGATGCCTGCAATACCAGCATCATCACCGATGCGCGGATCATGCTGTCCGGCGCGCCGGTCAGCAGGCAATAGGCCGCCAGGATCACCGCCAGGATGCCCACGCGCAGGACAGGGCGCAGCTTGAGCCTGCCCAGCAGCCACATCAGCGCACCGGCCACAAAACCAACGTGCAGACCCGACACCGACAGCACATGCGATAGGCCGCTGCGACGGAACGCCTGCTGCTCCTCCAGGGACAGGTCCACGCGATCGCCCAGCACGATGCCGCGCACCAGCGGTGCGACATCGCGGTACACCGCGTCCATCTGCGCGGACAGCGCGGCGCGCGTGCGTTCTATCCACGGCAAAAAGCCCCCGGCGGACGAGCCGGAGATCTCCCATTTTTCGTACACAGCCGCCGCCAGGTACGCTCCGCGCTGCATCAGGTACGCGCGGAAGTCAAACCCGCCCGGATTGCGCACCACGCCGGGCACGTACACATGCGCATCGGTGGCGACGGTCTGCCCCAGATCGGGCATCTCTTGCAGCAGGCCCTCGTTCTCGGGCTGGTAGCGCAGCCACAGCTTGCCGGGCAGCGCCACGGTCTGGCCGCCCTCGCGCACAGCGGTCACATCGGTCAGCATCACCGACGCGCTGCCCTGCTTGACGCGCGGCAGTGCCGCTACCCGTCCGGTGATACGCAGATTGCCCGGCTCGGGCAGCGGCGGCGGCGTAAAACGCAGGCTGCCCCAGCACAGGCTGAGCACCGCGCAGCAGACGAGCAGCCCCACCCAGATTGCGCGGCGCGCCCACAGCGCCAGCGCGCCCAGCGCCAGGATCGCCACAGTGGCCACCGCCAGCATCCAGGCAGAAAAGGATACAAAGCCGCCCATGAGCACGCCGATGGCGCTAGCCAGTGCTAGCCACACCAACGGACGGCGCACGGGTATTCCCAGCTTCTGCATGCCTCAGCTCCCCTTCTTCGCGGCGATATTTGTCCTATTATAGCATAAAAATACCGACCGCGAAAAGCGGTCGGCATCAGGAGAACGAAAAAACTTATGCGCCAAATTCCGCGCTGCTCACCGCGCCGGACGCAATGGCCCGCGCCTTCAGGTCGTCGTACAGGCCGGCCGCGCTGGTCGCGGCATAGGGCCCGACATAGAACAGCATCAGCAAGCCCACCGTCAGTCCGACCAGCAGGAACCAGCCGATGAAGCTGAGGCCAAACATGAAGATCTGGCCCTTGTAGCCCTTGGTCATGCGGATCGACAGCTTCATGGCCTCGCGCACGGGCACGTTCGGGCAGTCGCGCACGATGTAGTACATCATGCTGTAGGACAGGCCCTTGATGATGACGAACACATACAGCGCGATCAGCGCGATGACCACCAGCACAGTCAGGATGGCGGTGGTCTGCTCGCTGCCTGCCACCGCCGCGAAGGAAATGGCAAACACCGGAATCATCGACAGCATGATCCACAGGAACATGATGAAGCCCAGCCACAGGTTGGCGCCCATCTTGCGGCCCAGGTTGCTGAACAGATTGCTCACGTAATCGCCGACGGTGACGTCCTCGCCGCGATACACGCGCAGGAAGAAATATGCCGCCTCGATGGCGAAGGTGCCGGTCACCAGCGCGACAAGCATCGACAGCACGCTATACAGCGTCAGGCCAGCGCCAGAGATCGGCATGATGCCGCTTTCCAGTGCCGCAGTATCGTTCGGGATGCCCATCGCGCCGCCCACCAGCGTCACCACGGTTTGGCAGACTCCGGTAATCAACAGCATGAGAAATACGACGCCGACGCAGGTCCAATACTTGGCCTTAAAGCGTTCCTTGGCAGTTTGCTTAATCCCTACGCGGTCAATGGTTTGCGCGAACGGTGTTTCCATCATAATTCCTCCTAAATAGTTGCTTTTCCGATACTGGATGATTATACCATGTGAGATAATTTCTTTCAACTAAAATGCTGCTTGATGTGCCACAGCAAAACAGCCGGCGACCGAAGCCGCCGACTGCTTTGTGATCATCCTTATGCCTTCTGGATCTTTTCCCCGTTCCAGCCCAGCGCCTTGAGTCCCTCGACCGCCGCCAGCGGCACCAGCGACAGCCCAATGACCACCAGCCAATGCCAGCCGTCCATCGGCACGAGCTTGAATACCTCGCGCAGGCCGGGCACGAGCAGCAAGATCAGCTGCAATACAATGGTGGAGAACACCGCCAGGTTGATCCACTTGTTGCCGAACGGCCCGAGCTTGAACAGCGACTGCGTGGTGGAGCGCACGTTGTAGGTCTGCACCAGCTGCGAGAACGACAGCACCGCGAAGCTCATGGTCTGTCCCAGCGCCAGGCTGCGCATGCAGCCGATGCCGAACGCGACCAGCGTCAGCACGCAGATCATCAGCCCTTGCAGGCCGATGCGCGTAGTGAGCCCGCGCGAGAACAGCGGGGCCTTGGGGTCTTGCGGCGGACGGCGCATGGTGTCGGACTGCGCGGGCTCCATGCCCAGCGCCAGCGCCGGCAGCGAGTCGGTGACCAGGTTCACCCACAGCAGGTGCACCGGCAACAGCGGGCTGCCCCAGTTGAGCAGCGTTGCGATAAAGATCACCAGCACCTCGCCGATATTGCAGCCCAAGAGCAGCTGAATCGCCTTGAGGATGTTGGCGTAGATCGTGCGGCCTTCCTCCACCGCCGAGACGATGGTGGTGAAGTTGTCGTCGGCCAGGATCATCGCAGCGGCTTCCTTGGTCACCTCGGTGCCGGTGATGCCCATCGCCACGCCGATGTCAGCACGCTTGAGCGCGGGCGCGTCGTTCACGCCGTCGCCGGTCATCGCCACCACATCGCCCCAGCTCTGCCAGGCGCGCACGATGCGCAGCTTGTGCTCTGGCGACACGCGCGCATACACCGCCACCTCGCGCACGATGTTGCGCAACTCGGCGTCGTCGATGGCCTCCAGCTCGGCGCCGGTCATCACGCGGTCGCCCTCCTGCTGGATGCCCAGCTCGCGCGCGATGGCCGAGGCGGTCACCTGGTGGTCGCCGGTGATCATCACCGGCTTGATGCCTGCGGTTCGGCACTTGGCGACCGCCGCCTTGACCTCGGGACGCGCGGGATCGATCATGCCGACCATGCCCAGGAAGGTCAGGTTCTGCTCATAGGTCTTGGCCTTGTCCTTGCCCGCCAACTCGGGCGCAACGGCGGTGGCAAAGCCCAGCACGCGCAGCGCCTGCTCGGCCATATCCCCCGCCACTTTCAGCAGGTGCTGGCGATCCTTGGTGGTGATTTCGCGCGTCTGGCCGCCCTCCACGATATGCGTGCAGCGCGGCAGCAGCTCATCGATCGCGCCCTTCACATAGACGCGCAGCGTGCCGCCGTCCTGGTGCACGGTGGCCATGCGCTTGCGGTCGGAGTCAAACGGCGCCTCATCCACGCGCGGCAGCGTCTGCTCGAGCACCGGGCGCTCCACGCGCATTGACAGACCAAAGTCCAGCAGCGCGGTCTCGGTCGGGTCGCCCAGCCAGATGGTCTTGCCGTTTTCCGTAGACGCCTGCGCGTCGTTGCAGAGCACGGCGGCACGCGTCAGCTCGGCGGCGCCGGTCTGCGAACGCGCCTGCACTGCCTCCACCGGCTCGAACGGCACTGCGACGTTGACCACGGTCATGCGGTTGAGCGTCAGCGTGCCGGTCTTGTCCGAGCAGATCACCGTCGCGCTGCCCAGCGTTTCCACGGCGGGCAGGCGGCGGATGATCGCGTTCTTCTTGCTCATGCGCTGCACGCCGATGGCCAGCACAATCGTGACCGTCGCGGGCAATCCCTCGGGGATCGCAGCCACCGCCAGCGACACCGCGCGCATGAACATCTCGATCATCTCGTGGCCGTAGATCAGGCCGGTGACCAGCACGACGCCGCTGATGATCAGGCACACCCAGCCCAGCGTCTTGCTCATCGCGTCCAGGCGGATTTGCAGCGGGGTCTTGACGCCCTGCTCCTCCTGCATCATGCCCGCGATGTGGCCGATCTCAGTGTCCATGCCCGTGCCGACCACCACGCCCAGGCCACGGCCATAGGTCACCATGCTGCTGGAGAACGCCATGTTGCGCCGATCGCCCAGGCCGCACTCCGCCGCGATGGCCGCTATGCCCTTTTCCACCGG
>JAVBUY010000194.1:0-6101 GCA_031554855.1 Eubacteriales bacterium | reverse complement strand
GAAGCCTGCGATCGCTCAGGAGGAGAAACCATGAAAAACCGATTGAACGCGCGCCGTCTGTGCGCGCTAGTGATCTGCGCGCTGCTCATGCCGACCGTGGCGCTGGCCGAGGAGGCGCGCCCGGCGTATCAGCCCGTGCGCGTGGACAAAAAGCAGCTCGTGCCCAACACCAAGCTGCCGAAAAATGAGCGCAGCATTCTGCTGATCGTCTTTGACCCGCTGGAGGGGCAAAAGACCGGCCCGGCCACCACGATGCTGCTGGCCACCATCGACACTAAGAGCGGTAAGTCGCGCATGACCGCCATGGAGACACAACTGCTGGTGGATATCGACGCGGCGGGCCGCGATACGCTGGCGCAGACCTTTGTGATCGGCGGCGAGAACCTGGCGATGCGCACCGTCAACAAGGCGTTCGCGATGAACGTGCGCGATTATGTGACGGTCAACCTCGAAAAATTCGCCGACGTGGTGGAGCTGGTCGGCGGCGTATACCTGACCATCAGCGACACCGACGCCGCGGCGCTGGGCATCGCGTCGGGCAACCAAACGCTGACGCCGGTGCAGAAGCTTGGCTATATGCGCTTGCCGGGCGAGGGCAGCGATGTGGATCGTCCGTATGTGGTGATCATGCAGACGCTGTACCAGGCATCGCGCGACAAGAGCGCGGGCAAGCTGACCGGCATGCTGCGCACTGTGCTGGGCAGCGTGAGTACCAACATCGGGCTGTTCGATATGATCGGTCTGGGTTCGTCGGTGATGGGCAGCGAGGAGCGCGAAGAGACGCGTCTGCCCGCGCCGGAACAGCTCGCGCCAGTGCAGATGTATGACGAAACCTGCTACGAGACCGATCTGACCGCCGCGCGCGACGCGCTGCATACCTTTTTGTTCGGCCAGGTGATTCCGGCTGAGTGACCGAGACAAAACGCCTAAAAAGCATGCGAATCGCATGCTTTTTGGCTTTTTGGGCATGCTTCTTGCAAAGCGGCACGCGCCGCGGGAGGAGGAGCTGCATGAAGCGCTGGATGGGACAAAATGCGCGCGTTATTCGTTGGGGCGCGGCGGCGCTGCTGGTGGTGGTCATGCTGGTCGCCTGGGCGCCGGTGTCGGACTGGCTGACGCGCAATGACCCGCCGCAGCCGCTGGCAACGTCATCGCCGCACATCTCGCCCCTGCCCACCGAGGAAGCGCGTCAAATCCTCGCGCAAGGCTCAGTGCTGGCTCAGGGAGCGCTGCTGAACCAGACGCTGACCTATCAGGCCTGCGGGCACGTCGTGCAGCGGCGCGTGGACGCCCCTGCCGAGTGCATCGGCATGGAGCGCGCCGCGCTGGAGAAGCTGCTCAGCGACTACCGCGTGACGGCATTCTCTCCGTCAGAGGTGGCGATGCAGCGCGAGCTGTCGATGTATTGTCCGGCGCATTGGGTCGTGCGACCCGACGACCTGGGCGAGCTGTGCATTTGGCAAAACCAGCTGGGCGAGCACATGGATCAGCTGACGCAGCTCGGCTTCGGTGCGGAGGACCTGCCGGAGAGCGAGCGCGAGACCGTTCGGCGGGGCAAGGCGTTTGACTCGCAGCAGGACATGGAGGGCTGGCTGGAAAGCATTCAGAGTTAAGAAAACGCCACCGATTGCTCGGTGGCATTTTTGTCACGCATCCGCATGCTTCGTGATCGCGCTCAAATCTATGCTGTAGTCGATAGCTCTGTCCAGATCCACGTAGACCGGCAATTGCTTGATTCGATATTCCGCGATAATCGGCCGTGGGTCAAACCAAAGCGCCTCGCTCTGGAATTGATAGGTTGTTCCACCATCAGCAGATGAGCATTGCACGGTCACCACATAGGGAATCTTTTCGCCGTTCGCTTGCGAGGGATCGGGCGATACTTCGCAAATGTCCGCGTACAGCTCGTGGCCGCGCGCCCGAAGCCCATCCATACGCCGTTGCCCTTGGCCCGCGATCTGCGTGAGCACTAGCAGCGCAAGCAAGAAAATACCGCCCATCACGCCGAACAAAACAGGCAGGAAAACGACGCCATCTATGCGCATGTCGCTTGGGTTCGCGGGATCATACTGGATATTGATCGCTTGCCCTTCGCGCATGCTGTTGTTCGAATATCGCGAGAGCACCTCGTATGCCTGCCCACCGGCCTCGTAGGTGATATAAACTTTGCGCGTGTCAGGATCGTCCCCGTAGTTGGGAATGATCTGAATCCTCGAAATAGTGCCCTCAGCGGGCAGCGCGGTGCGGTCGAAGCGGGCTTCGTCCATGCCGAAATGGATGCTCAGCGCTACACAGAACAGTCCCAATGCGCCAAGCAATAGGCAGGTGATACGCGTCGCGATCTTCATGGGCATCCTCTACTTCCTCATGTGCGCCAGCCATGCCTTGCCCGCGTCGATGCTGGCCTGCACCGCATCCGGCGCAGGGCCGCCCGGGATATTGCGCAGGTGCACGCATGCCTGGATGTCCAGCGCATCGAACACATCGGCGTCGAACAGGGGAGAGAACCCTTTTAGCTCGTCCAACGACAGATCGAGCAGCGCCTTGTTCACCTTGAGGCAATGCAGCACGAGCTTGCCGATCACCTCGTGCGCCTCGCGGAAGGGCAGGCCGCGCTTGACTAAATAGTCGGCGGCGTCGGTCGCGTTGGTGAAGCCGCCCGCCGCGCCGCGCGCCATCGCCTCTGGATGGAAGGTGACTGTGCCCAGCATCGCGGTGAACACCGGCAGGCAACTGGCCAGCGTGTCGCGCGCGTCAAACAGCGCCTCTTTGTCCTCCTGCATGTCCTTGTTATAGGCCAATGGCAAGCCCTTGAGCGTGGTGAGCAGCGCCATCAGGTCGCCGTAGACGCGCCCGGTCTTGCCGCGAATCAGCTCGGCGACGTCAGGGTTCTTCTTTTGCGGCATGATGGACGAGCCAGTGGAGAACGCATCGTCCATCTCGATGAAGCGAAACTCGTCGGTGGACCAGAGGATCAGTTCCTCGCAGAAGCGCGACAGGTGCATCATGGTGACCGACGCGGCGGCGATGTAGTCGAGCGCGAAATCGCGATCGCTGACGCCGTCCAGGCTGTTCATGCTGATCGCCGAAAAGCCCAGCAGATCGGCGACACGCTGCCGGTCGAGCGGATAGGTGGTACCGGCCAGCGCGCCGGAGCCCAGCGGCATCACATCGGCACGGCGACGGCAGTCCGAGAAGCGGTCGATGTCGCGCACGAACATCTGAAAGTACGCCATCAAGTGGTGCGCCAGCGTGATGGGCTGCGCCTTTTGTAGATGCGTGTAGCCGGGCATCACAGTGGTCAGGTGCCGACCGGACTGGTCGAGCAGCAGCTCGCACAAGGCGGTGAGCAGGCCGATCGCTTCGTCGGCGATGTCCTTGACGTACAAGTGCGCATCCAGCGCCACTTGATCATTGCGGCTACGGCCGGTGTGCAGTCGCTTGCCTGCCTCGCCGATGCGGTCGGTGAGCAACGCCTCCACGCACATGTGGATGTCCTCGGCAGTGGAGTCGAGCTGCAAGATACCGCTGCTCAAATCGGCGAGAATGCCGTGGAGCCCCGCGACGATGGCTTGCGCGTCGGCGGCGGGGATGATGCCTTGCTCGCCGAGCATGGTGGCGTGCGCAATCGATCCGGCGATGTCCTGCGTCAAAAGTCGCTGGTCAAACCGGAGCGACGAATGAAAATCGTCCACTCTGCCGTCGGTGTGTTTTTCAAAGCGGCCGGACCATAGCTTCACTTGCTTTTTTCCTCCATCAATGCCTTGACTTTCATCGGCAGGCCGAATAGATTGATAAAGCCTTCGGCGTCCTTGTGATTGTAAAGCTCCGCTGAGTCGCCGAAGGTGGCGATGGCCTCCGAGTAGAGCGAGTGGGGCGACTGCACGCCCGCAGGGATCACGTTGCCCTTGTAGAGCTTGAGCTTGACCGTGCCGGTGACCACCTGTTGCGTGGACTCGACAAAGGCGCTCATCGCCTCGCGCAGCGGCGTGTACCACTGACCGTCGTACACCAGCTCGCCAAAGCGCACGGCCATCATCTCTTTGTAGTGCGCGGTGGCGCGATCCAGCGTGATGGACTCCAGCTCATGGTGCGCGCTGTAGAGCACCGTGCCCGCCGGGGTCTCGTACACGCCGCGAGATTTCATGCCTACCAGGCGGTTTTCCACCATGTCGGCAATGCCCACGCCGTTACGCGCGGCGATGGCGTTCAGCGCCTCGATTACTTCAATGGCACCCATCGCCTGGCCGTTGACCTGGGTGGGGATGCCTTTATCAAAATCGATGGTCACATATTCCGGCTTGTCGGGCGCGTCCTCGGGCTGTACGCAGATCAGCGGCAGGTCGCGCGGCGGCTCGTTCCATGGATCTTCCAGATCCGCGCCCTCGTGCGACAGATGCCACAGATTGCGATCCATCGAGTAGGGGCGCTTCTTGCTGACCGGCACGGGGATGCCACGCGCGTTGGCGTAGTCGATGGCCTCCTCGCGGCTCTTGATGTCCCAGATGCGCCAGGGCGCGATAATCTCCATGTGCGGATCGAACGCCTTGATGGTCAGCTCGAAACGCACCTGGTCGTTGCCCTTGCCGGTCGCGCCATGGCAGATGGCGGTGCAGCCCTCTTTCTTGGCGATTTCGACCAGGCGCTTGGCGATCAGCGGGCGCGCGAAGGAGGTGCCCAGCAAGTACTTGCCCTCATAGACCGCACCGGCTTTGAGCGTCGGCCAGATGAAGTCCTCAACGAACTCCTTGCGGAGATCCTCGATGTATAGCTTTTCCGCGCCGGTCTTGGCGGCCTTCTCGTGCAAGGGGGCTAGCTCCTCGCCTTGCCCGACGTCGGCGGCCATGCAGACTACGTCGCAGTCATAGTTTTCTTTCAGCCACGGGATGATGATGGAAGTATCCAGGCCACCGGAATAGGCCAATAGTACGCGTTTTTTGCTGCTCATAGGGGGATGCCTCCTGCTCTCTTATGCGATTACCTGGATATTATACGACGAATTTTCCAAAAAATCAACACAATAATGAATAAAAATTCAATTCATATGCAAAAACAAACGAGCGAACAACTTTTCTCTTTTCTTGACAAGTGGTGCGGAAAAAGGTATTATACAATGTCACTATAAATGCATGCGGGTATCGCCGGAAAGGTTGGCAATTGTGACCATACTGGGCATCGATCCCGGACTAGCGACGCTGGGCTGGGGCGTGATCACAAAAGAGGGGCAGAAGCTGCGCCTGGTGCAATACGGCACGCTGGGCACGCCGCCCGGCGGCACGCTGCCGCACCGCCTGCGCAGCATCTTCCTGGGCATTCAGCAACTGATGACGACCTTTCTGCCCGACGAGATCGCGGTGGAGGAGCTGTTCTTCGCCAAGAACGTCACGACGGGCATGGCGGTCAGCGCGGCCAGGGGCGCGGCGCTGGTAGCGGTCGCCGAGAAAAACGACGCCATCTACGAATATACGCCGATGCAGATCAAACAGGCGGTGGTCGGCTATGGCAAGGCCGAAAAGCAGCAGGTGCAGCAGATGGTGAAGATGCTGCTGGGGCTGTCCGAAATCCCCAGGCCGGACGACGCCGCCGATGCGCTGGCCGTGGCCATCACGCATGCGCACACCGGCGCGCACATTGCGCAATTCAAAATAAAGTAGGAAATGATCGCACATGGAGCATGAACAAATTTGGGCATTCTGGAACCGTTTTCTTGAGGCCGAACATTTGCCGGACGACACGCGGATGTTCAGCGTCTTTGCGTTTTGCGGCGGCGGCCCGTTGGCTGACTTGCTGTTAGGGCTGGTGCTCAGCGGCGAGAAAACCGCCACCACGTCCTCGGTCAATGCCTACCTGAAGGAAGGCGAGGCCATGGCGGAGCTGGGCAGCTATCACGTTGTGCTCGACGCGCAGAAGAATCCGCGCTGCGTGATACAGATCACGAAGCTGGACATCTACCCATTCAATCAAATGACCTACGACATCATCCGCGACGAGGGCGAGGACGAGGATCTGCAGAGCTGGCAAGAGACGCACCTGAAGCTTTTCCAGGCTGAGGGCGAGCAGCTGGGCTTTGTCTTTACCGAGGACATGCCGGTGCTGTTTGA
>JAVBUY010000127.1:0-2562 GCA_031554855.1 Eubacteriales bacterium | reverse complement strand
GTGCTCCGCGAGGAATACAGCAAAGATCACGAGTTTTTGCGCCGGTTCGACCGTGAGGCGATGGCCGCCGCCAAGACGCAGCACCCCAATATCGTCAATCTGCTGGACATCGGCGAGGAAGGCGACACACGCTACCTCGTGATGGAATATGTGCAGGGCAGCACGCTGAAGGAACTGATCCAGGAGCGTGGCAAGCTGCGCCCGGAAGAAGCAGTGCGCATTGCGCTGGCCATCCTGGCGGCGCTGCAACACGCGCACTCCAAGCACATCGTACATCGCGATATCAAGCCGCAGAACATGCTGATCGATACGCGTGGCGATGTAAAAATCACTGACTTTGGCATCGCGCGCATGACCGACGTCAACACTGTGACGGTCACCGACGGCAACATCATGGGCTCGGTGCACTACTTCTCGCCGGAGCAGGCCAAGGGTCAGCAGGTCAACCACACCAGCGACATCTATTCGCTGGGCGTCGTGCTCTACGAGATGCTAACCGGCCGCGTGCCCTTCGAGGGCGACACGCCGGTGGCGGTGGCCATGAAGCACCTGACCGAGCTGCCGCAGCCGATCTCTTCGATCTCGCCGGAGGTATCGCCAGCCATCGAACAAGTCGTAGCCAAGGCGATGTGCAAGAGCACCTCGCAGCGCTACGGCAGCGCTGACCAGATGGCCGCCGATCTGCGCCGCGCGCAACGCCAGCCGGAGGGCGGATTCGTCAAGATGCGCCCTGACCCGTCGCAGCGCACCCAGCGCACGCCGATCAAGGCCGCCGCAAAAGCCAACCGCCGCATGCGCCGTGTGCTGTTTTTCGCGCTAACCGCGCTGGTGTTCACCGCCGCGCTCGGCGTGATTGGCTACACCGGCTACACCATTGTGGGTCGACTGATGCGCACGGTGACCATGCCCGACGTGGTCGATCTGGACGAGGCGATGGCCATGGCGCGGTTGACGCGGCTCACTCTGGAGCCGGTGATCACCCGCGAATACAACGAAGCGGTGGCCGGTACGATCATCGACCAGCAACCGAGCGAGGGGACGCCCATGGAGCGCGGGCAGAGCGTGCAACTGCGCATCAGCATGGGCATGAATGTGCAGAGCGTGCCCGACCTGTCCGGCATGACCATCGAGGAGGCCGAGGCCGCGCTGGCTGCGTCGGGGCTGCTCCAGGGCGACATCGTGGTGCAGATATCCGAAACGCCGATCGACCGCGTGTTTCATCAGATGCCGGTGGCGGGCGATGCCATCCAGGGCGGGGAGATGGTCGATCTGTATGTGTCGGGCGGCAAGGTGGTCATCCCCGATCTGACCGGCCTGACGCAGAACGAAGCCGAGCTGAAGCTGCGCGAGATGCAGCTGAAAATGGGCGAAGTGACGCTGATCGACTCGGAAAACCTGAAGCAGAACAAACAGGTGCAGAGCCAGCATCCGGTTGTGGGCGAGGCGGTGTTCCCGGGCACCGAGGTCGATCTGACCATTATTCACGCGGTCAGCCGTCCGTTCCACGCCAATGTATCTATTCCGGTAACCATTCCTGTGCAGGGCGCGCATGTGCGCGTGGCGCTGGTGGATTTCAATGGCCGCGAGGTGGAACAATACGCGGCGGTATATGCCACCGCCGGTGATGTGGTGCTGGCGGTGGAACTGCGCAGCGAATACGATGGCGAGATGAACTACCGTGTGTACATCGACAACACGCTGTATTCGGAAGGCAAGGCGACGCTCAAGGAATAGGAGGGCTCGCAACGAGTCAGATGGAGCAAGGCAAGCGCTCGGGTGACGAGGGCATCATCCTGCGTGGCGTCGGCGGGCTGTATACCGTGTGGCGGCTGACTGACCGACAGGAGCATGTGCTGCGCGCGCGCGGCATCTTTCGGCGCGAAAAGCGCGCGCCGATGGTTGGCGACCATGTGCTGTGCACGCCGGGCGAGGGCGAGCAGCACGGCTGGATTGAGGACATCCTGCCGCGCCGAAACGAATGCCTGCGCCCACCGGTGGCCAATGTGGATCAGCTGTTGCTGGTGATCGCGCCGTCGCCGCCGCCCGACTGGCTGCTGATCGACAAGCTGCTCGTGTGGGCGCGCCGCGCGGGCATTCTGCCGATGATCGCGGTCAACAAGTCCGATGTGGACGCTGATTTGTGCGAGCAAGTCACCGCCCAGTACGCGAGCGCGGACATCCCGGTCTATGCGGTCAGTGCAAAAACCGGCGCGGGCATCGAGACGCTCAAAGCTGCGCTGGCGGGCAAAACGACTTGCCTGGCAGGTCAGTCGGCAGTCGGCAAAAGCTCGCTGCTCAACGCGCTGTTCGGGCTGCGCCTGGCGACCGGCGGATTGAGCCGCAAAATCGATCGCGGCAAGCACACGACGCGCCACGCGGAGCTGATGCGCTGCGAGCAGGCGCTGGTGGTGGACACGCCGGGGTTCAGTCTACTGGAGCTGTGGGAAAAGCTGCCACCGGAGCAACTGTGCGCATACTACCCGGAATACGGCGCGTTTGCCGAGGCCTGCCGCTTTCAGCCCTGCCAGCACGACCGCGAGCCCGACTGTGCAGTGCACCAGG
>JAVBUY010000234.1:0-4181 GCA_031554855.1 Eubacteriales bacterium | reverse complement strand
AGAAGCTGCGCTTCGCTATCCGCGAGGGTGGCCGCACGGTGGGCTCCGGCGTCGTGACCAAGGTGCTGGAAGACATCAAGAAGTAAGGTAAGCGAAACAAGCAAGGAGAAGCCAAGCGGCTTCTCCTTGTTTTTTGTTGGGGGAAGGGAAGAAATGGAAGGCGTTTCCTGTTATAATAGAAAACAAGATATGGCGAAGGCGGTGGGATATGCGGATGAAGAAGTGGGCGGCGCTGCTCGCGGCGATGGGAATGCTGGTCTGTGCGCTGTGCGGCGGTGCCTGTGCGGAGATTTGGGATGAGCGAAGCTTTACCGGCGAGAGCGAAGATCCTTATGGGGACGAAGCGTACGTCGAGGACCCATACGAACACCTGTGGGAATTGACGGATGGATCTACCGCGACTATGCCGCTGGTGGAGGCGGTGTACAAGCACCTGTATGGGCGGGATGTGGAGGCCATTCATTCCACCACGCCCGAGGCGTATGTGAAACTCATCCAAGGCGACGCCGATCTGATCCTGGTGACGCCGCCGTCCGCCGAGGATCTGGCGATGGCGCGCCGCGCGCATACGGAGCTGGAGGTCATCCCCATTGTGCGTGAGGCGCTGATCTTCATCAACAACGTTGAGAATCCAATCAAAGCCTGACCGAACGGCAACTGCGCGACATCTACAGCGGTCGTGTCACCAACTGGCAGGAGATCGGCGGGCTGGACGCGCCCATTTTGCCCTTTCAGCGCGATCTGCGCTCAGGCAGCCAGGCGCTGTTTACCCAGTGCCTGATGCGCGGTGAGGTGCCCATGCCGCCGGAAAAGGCGTTGGTGACCGACAGCATGGGCAGTCTGGTGGACAAGGTGTCGGCTTACAACAATGCGCAGGGCGCGCTGGGCTACTCGGTGTACTACTATATCAGCCGTATGTACCTCAGCGAGCAGGTGCGCGTGCTCAGCGTGGACGGCGTCGCGCCCACCAACCAGACCATCGCAGACGGCAGCTATCCGCTGTATACCTACTATTGTGCGGTGCTGCGCAAGAACACGCCGCCTGACGACCCGGCGCGCGAGCTGGCGGCCTGGCTGTGCGGCAAAGAAGGGCAGAAGGTGGCCGCGTCCGCGGGGTATGTGCCGCTGGACGGTTCGGGCAAGGGCATGGCGCGCGCCAAGGATTGGGCGGCGACGCATATCTCCAGCGGCACTGGCGGCACCGAACCCAGGGCGTCGTTAGCGGTGCCTGCAGAGGGCATCTTGCCCGCCGATCTGCGGCAGATGGCCGAGGGTTGGCGCAAAAAAGCCACGCGCGAATTGGACATCGACTATAAAGAGACTCCGGCGGACGAAACGCCGGGCAACTGGGTGACGGGATCGTTCCTGAACCTGCTCGAAAACAAGTGGACACAGGACGCTGAGGGCGAGGACATCGGGCGGGAAACGCGCAGCGCGGTCATCAATGTGGAGAAAAAGAAGTTCATGGCGCTGTCCGACTTCTTCTATGACGGCGTGAACTATATCGACTACATCAACACGCATATCGCGTTTATGCCCGAGCGCACGGAGCTGAATAGCGATGAGCAGTTTGTACCACCCTTTGACCGCGTGGGCAAGCAAGCATTCTCCGGTCTGCCCAAGGATTATCCGCTGTTTAACATGTATTGGAGCGGTATCTTGGAACTGCTCTATGACGACAGCAGTCCATTCTGGCAGCCGGAAACAGAACACAGCATGGATCATCCCATCCGCGTGTTTGTGCCGCTGACGCACTGGATGAGCCCGTGGGGCACCTGCACGGTGGACCTGCACTATCGGGAGAGCACGCTGGACAACGGCATGCGGTTCCTTATCACGAACTTGCGCATCGACGAGGGGCGACAGCCCGACGTCGAGCAGAAGATCAACGCCGCGCTGCAAAAAATCAGCGAGGGATACATCGCGCAACAGAAGCAGTGGCTGGCCGATCTGGCTGACGAGAAGGACGGTTACCACGTCGAGCCGTATGTGCGCACCACGGATCACTATGCGGTCCTAACCTTTACTGTGCAGAGCGGTAGCTTTGAAAGAGGCGAGTTAAAGTCGCTAGGAACGTTTTTATTGGACGTGCACACCGGGCAAAAAGCTGACGTGGTGCAGGCTGCGAAAAAATGGCAGGACAAACCCGAGGCGCGGTATTATATGGAAGAGGGGATGCTTGGATAGAGCAGCCGGGGTTCAAGCCGTCCGAAGAGATCGTCCCATGGTATCCGTCTGTGCAAATGGTCGATGGTGAGTGGGTGGTGCATCAAAGGTTTGTGGATAAAAAGGCGGATGATGGCAAAGCGCGGGAGATGGCGCTGGCGTTGCCCGTCTCGCTGCTTCTGAAATAACCTGTGACAGCGCACAAAAAAATGCGCGGGACACGCGCGGAACTGTTGACATGCCCATGCGTTTGTGATAAAGTGTACTGGCGTGTCGCCCCATGAGGGGCTTTTAGCGTCATTTACTGTAGGAGGTGCCCCCCATATGCGCGTGAAGATTACGCTGGCCTGCGCCGATTGCAAACAGCGCAACTACACCACCATGAAGAACAAGAAGAACGACCCGGATCGCATCGAAATGAGCAAGTATTGCCGTTTCTGCCGCAAGCACACCGCCCACAAGGAAACTCGCTAACCTAAAGGGGCGGGTTCTTTTCGCACCGCCCAACAATGCTGAGGATGTGAACAATATGCCGGAAAAAAAGGCGCAGGGGAAGCCCTCTTTTTTCAAGCGCGTGGCCAATTTCTTTAAGAATATCGGCCTGGCGTTCAAGAACATGGTCGCCGAACTTAAGAAGGTCACTTGGCCGTCCCGCAAGGAACTGGTCAACTACTCCATCGTGGTCATCGCCTTTATGGTGCTGATGGCGGTGGTCATTGGCCTGCTTGACTTGGGCGCCAGCCAGCTCGTGCAGTCGCTGGTTCGCCTGTAAGCACCATCAATGGGAGGCACTATGGCTGAGACAGATGCCCATTGGTATGTGGTACATACCTATTCGGGCTATGAAAACAAAGTAAAGACCGACCTGGAAAAGACCGTCGAGAACAACGGCATGCTGGACTTGGTGCAGGAGACGCGCGTCCCCATGGAGGACGTCGTTGAAATCAAGAACGGCAAGCGCCGCATTGTGCCGCGTAAGGTCTTTCCGGGCTATGTGCTGGTCAAAATGGTCATGACCGACGAGACCTGGTATGTCGTGCGCAATACGCGCGGCGTCACCGGCTTTGTTGGCCCGGGATCCAAACCCATTCCGCTGACCGAGGAAGAGGTTGAGCGCATGCTCGCCGGTGGCAGCTCGGTCAAGGTCGATCTGGCGATCGGCGACCAGGTCAAGATCCTCTCCGGTCCGCTGGAGGACTTTATCGGCACCATCGACGAGGTCGATGTCGTCGCCCAGAAGCTGCGCGTGCACGTCGAAATGTTCGGCCGCAACACGCCGGTGGACGTCGAGTTTTTCCAGGTGGAGAAGCTCAAGTAACAGGCCTTTAGGCCCACCAATCTTGTTTTCACCGCCGCTTGCGGCGTGAAAGTGGGAGGAACCTTCGTTCCGCAATCACCACATATTCGTAGGAGGGAATAACCATGGCCAAAAAAGTAGCTTCGATGATTAAGCTGCAGGTGCCCGCGGCCAAAGCGACACCCGCGCCGCCGATCGGCCCCGCGCTGGGTCAGCATGGCGTGAACATCCCCGGTTTCTGCAAGGAATTCAACGAGCGCACCCAGAAGCAGGAAGGTCTGATCATCCCCGTGGTCATCACGGTGTACACCGACCGCTCCTTCACCTTCATCACCAAGACGCCGCCGGTGCCGGTGCTCATCAAAAAGGCGCTGAAGATCGAGCATGCGTCTGGTCGTCCGCAGAAGGACAAGGTCGGCACGCTGTCCCAGGCGCAGGTGCGCGAGATTGCCACCACCAAGATGCCCGACCTGAACGCCGGCAGCATCGAGACCGCGATGAGCATGGTCAAGGGTACCGCGCGCTCGATGGGCGTGCTGGTTTCTGATGACTGATACCCCATTGTGGGAGGATAATACCGCTATGACCACAAGGAGGAACCCTAGATGAAACACGGTAAGAATTATCAAGACAGCGCAAAGCTGATTGAGCCCCTGAAGGCATATGACCCCGCGGAGGCGGTGGACTTGGTGCTGCAAACCGCCAAGGCCAAGTTTGA
>JAVBUY010000048.1:0-9372 GCA_031554855.1 Eubacteriales bacterium | reverse complement strand
ATCGCGAAGAGCAGGCGCGGCGTGCTCATGGTATCTGACATAGTGTTTCCTCCTTTGCATAGGGCGCAAAAATGCACCCAGACCATCGTATGCGGCCTGGGTAGATAGGGTGCTTTGTGGACTACTCGGCTTGTTCGCCGCCGAGTACTTCCAGCTTCTTGATGTGCGCCTCATCGGGTGTGACGAACAGCGTCTTTTGGTTGGTATAGATCACATAACCGAGCGGCGAGCCGCCGGGTTTCTTCACGTATTTGCGTAGCGTGTAGTCCACCGGCACACGAGACGAACGCGCGCCCTTGCTATAGTAGGCGGCCAGCATCGCGGCGTCGCGCAGCGTGGGCTCGGGGATCGGCTCGGCGTGCGCGATCAGCACGTGAGAGCCGGGCATGTCCTTGGCGTGCAGCCACGTATAGCCACCGTCCGCGGCGGCGGTCAACCGGTCGTTCTGCGCGCTGTTTTTGCCCACATAGATGCGCATGCCGTCGCCGGAGCGATAGCAGAAGGGCTTTGACGGCGGCAGCTTGCGCGGCTTGACGCGGCTGTGCGACGCGCGCAGGTAACCGCCCTCCACCAGCAGCGCGCGGATCTCCGATACCTCGGTGTCGTCCTCGCACTTGCGCAGGTCGTCGAGCTGCGCCTCTAGCCAGTCCTTCTCGGTCAGCGTCTTGCCCAGCTGCTCGGTCGCCATCTTCTGTCCGGCGCGCGCCTTTTGATAGCGCTTGAAGTATCGCTGCGCATTTTGGGCGGGGGATATCTGCACATCCAGCGGGATGGTGACCGGCGCACTGTCCTCGGCGTAGAAGTTGGGCACGGTGGTCGAGGACGCCCCTTTGGCGATGAGGTGCAGGTGTGCGGTGAGCAGCTCTCCATAGATGCGCCATTGCTCGGCGCGCTGGCCCGCTTCGATGGCTTCCTGTTGCAGCGCCAGCTTCTTTTCGCAGCGCTCGATATGCGTCTTGAGCGACTTCGCAAGCGACTGGGTGCGCTGGCTCATGCGCTCGCGGTTGTCCCGCGCGCAATAGAACGCGTCCAGCGCGGCGCTGATGCCCTGGGGCACCTCGCGCTGCTGCTCTGGCGCGAAGCGGCGCTGGGGCAGGGGATAGACATCGACCGGTTCCTCGGCCTCGTTGAGCAGCAAAATCGGCGGCTTTTCTTCGGGCAAGCTGGCCAGCAGTGCGTGCAGCCGCTCAGCCAGTTGCGGCGCGTGCTCGGCAGCAAACGGCGCGTGCGTGTCGCCCAATAGCCGATAGGATAGCTCCTGCGCGGCCTGCGGCGATAGCCCGGCGACGCTGTCCAGCAGCGCCTGATCGAGCCGCCCGGCGCGCTCTGTCAGCGCGGCGTGCAGATCCGCGACGGTAGCGGTGGCCGGATTCAGCTTGCCTTGCGCGGACGGGGTTGCGTAGGGCAGACCGGGCAGCACCTCGCGCACGCGGCTCATGTCGCCGCTGACGTGGCGGATGGCGTCCACAATGCGCCCCTCGTGGTCGCGCAGAATGATGTTGCTGTGGCGGCCCATGATCTCGATCACCAGGGTGCGCGTGCGCTGGTCGCCCAGCTCATCCAGCGCATCGATGTCGATTTCAGCGATGCGGTCACCGCCGATCTGGCGCACGGCGGATACGCGCCCGCCCATCAGCAGCTTTCTGAGCAACATGCAAAACATCGGCGGCTCCATCGGGTTGGTTTTGCCGTCCCTCGCCAGGTGCAGGCGCGCGTGGTGCGCGCCAGCGCACAGCAGCAGGCGGTGGTTGACGCCCTGGCTGCGGATGATCAGGTGTAGCTCGTCGCGCTCGGGCTGCTGTACGCGATCGACGCGGCCGCCGACCAAAATGCCGTCCAGCTCGCGGCACACAAACCCCAGCGTCAGTCCATCCAGCGGCATGTTGCCACCTCCTTTGCGCGATTCCTGCTTATCATAGCATACTCATAGCGTGTCCGCAAAGCAAAAGCGCGGCTTTCCTTCCCGATTCCGATGTGCTAAAATAGTGCGTGCGCACATAGTTTTCTTTGCGGATGAACAAAGAGCTGCAAGGAGTGAGCTATGGTGAAGATTTCGCGGACGCAGGTGGAGCGGCTACTGATCGGCGGCGCGGCCGGTTTGGTGCTGCTGTTGGCCATTCGGGGCACGCAGACACCGCCGTCCTCCGGCATGTATGAGGAGCCGATCGACCAAATCCCGGTCGAGCAAACCGTCGCGACGCCACAGGGGCCGACACAGCCTACCGTGGTCTACTACCAGGATGGCGAGGGCTACCTGGTGCCGGTACAGCGGCAGATCGAGAAGCAGGCTGGCATCGCGAAGGCTACGCTGGCGCTGATGGTCGCCAACCCCGCCAACGATATGGAAGCGGCGCGGCTGGGACTGCGCACCGTTGTGCCTGAGAACACCAGCTTTGACCTGAACATCACCGACGGCAAGGCGCGCGTGAACCTGGGCAAGGAGGCGCTGGCCGTTGTCGATGCCGAGCAGGAGGCCAACATGGTGTCCGCGGTGGTGTACACGCTGACCGAGTTTCCCACC
Source organism: Eubacteriales bacterium (assembly GCA_031554855.1). Taxonomy (GTDB): domain Bacteria; phylum Bacillota; class Clostridia; order Christensenellales; family Aristaeellaceae; genus JAVBUY01. The sequence goes on along the minus strand of JAVBUY010000048.1, from coordinate 6,851 downwards.
GTCAAAGAGGTGGAGTTCCTCATCGATGGGCAGAAGCGCAGCAAGCTGACGCACGGTACCGATGTGGCGGGCACATTCAAGCGCGAAAGCCTGAACCTGGAGGGCGTCGAAGCGGAGGCTACCTTCGCGGGCGGCCAGCAGGTGCAGCTCTACTTCCCGTCGGACAACGGCCGCCTGCTGGTGCCGGTGACGCGCATGGTGTATTCCGACGCGGACATCAACACCGCCGTATTGGAGCTGGCGAAGGGCCCACGCAAGGACGCCGGGCTGCAAGCGCCAGTGCCTGACGGCGCGGGGCTGATCGATGTGAAGGTCAAGAACGGCGTCGCCACCGTCAACTTTACGCAGGAATTCGTCAAGATCGCCGAGCAGTCCGATGGCGGCCAGCAGGCGATGCGCGCGTTGGTGCTGACCTGCACGCAGTATCCGGGCGTGAAGTCGGTGAAAATCCAGGTGGATGGGAAAGACTATACCATGCCCTCGGCGGCTGCGCAGCCGACCTTCGCCAATGTGGCGGAGCAGGTGGTGGAGCAGGTCCCGGGCGTTGTGGAGATGGACTGAAACCAGGATTGGGGAGCGACGGCTCCCCAATTTGATCGCACAGAGGAGGACAAGCCTATGACCAGAAACGATGGCAGGCAACCCAATGCGCTTCGCCCGGTGAAGATTGAGCCGGGCTTTGTGGGCACAGCGACCGGCTCGTGCCTGATTGCCTGCGGCGGTACGCGCGTGATCTGTACCGTCAGCGCCGAGGAGGGTGTGCCGCCATTCCTGAAGGGCAAGGGCAGCGGCTGGGTGACCGCCGAATACGCGATGCTGCCCGCGTCCACCGGCCAGCGCAAGCAGCGCGACGGCATCAAGAAGGACGGCCGCAGCGTGGAGATTCAGCGGCTGATCGGTCGTGCGCTGCGGCAAGCGGTGGACTTGTACCGTCTGGGAGAGCGGACGCTGACCATCGACTGCGATGTGCTGGAGGCCGACGGCGGCACGCGCACCGCATCGATCACCGGCGCGTTTGTGGCGTTGGTGCTGGCGATCGACAAGCTCATGCGCGTGGGCAAACTGAAGGAGTCGCCGATCATCCGGCAGGTGGCGGCGGTCAGCGTGGGCATCGTACGCGATACGCCGATGCTCGACCTGTGCTATGTCGAGGACAGCGCCGCGCAGGTGGACCTGAACCTGGTCACCAACGATCTAGGCGGCGTGATCGAGGTGCAGGGCACCGGCGAGAAGCGCGCCTGCGCGATGGACGAACTGCAATCGCTGCTCGCGTTGGCGCAGCAGGGGATTGCCGAGCTCATGCGGTCGCAGCGCGCCGCGCTGGGCGAGGCGGCCCGCCATATCGCCGCCAAACCCAAGCTGGTAGCTGCCACCGGCAATGCGCACAAGCTGGCCGAGCTGCGTGCCATGCTGGGTGATCGCTACCAGGTGCTCAGCCAGGCGGAGGCCGGTTGCTGCATCGATGTGGAGGAGGATGCCGATACCTTCGAGGGCAACGCCGCGCTCAAAGCGCAGGCGATCTTCGCTGCGACCGGGTTGGCAGCGGTTGCCGACGATTCCGGCCTGGAGGTGGACGCGCTGTCCGGCGCGCCTGGCGTGCACTCCGCGCGTTACTGTGGCCGCCACGGCGACGATGCCGCCAACAATGCACTGCTGCTCAAAAATCTGGCCGATGTGCCCGCGCCGCGCACCGCGCGCTTTGTGTCGGCCATCGCGCTGGCGCGGCCAGGCAAGCCCATGCTGACCGTGCGCGGCACCTGCGAGGGGGAGATCTTGCACGAGGCGCGCGGGCACGGCGGCTTTGGCTATGATCCACTGTTCCTCTGCGCGCTGGGCAAGACCTTTGCCGAGGCGACCGGCGAGGAGAAAAATCAGATGAGTCACCGCGCGGTGGCGGTGCATACGCTATTGGAGGCGCTGGATGCCGACGCATGACGCCACCCGAATCGGTGTGCTGAGCGACAGCCACCACGACCATCGCGCCATCGAAAAGGCGATGGGACTGCTCGCGCTGGGTGGGCCGCTCGACGCGGTGTGCTTCCTGGGCGATTGCACCGTCGATGCCGCCGTGATCGAGCCGACGCTTGGCAAAGCAAAGCTCTATGTCGTGCGCGGCAACAATGACCTGCTGTCGTCCGACCCCGACGAAATGGTCGTCGCGCTGGGTGGCAAGCGATTCCTGCTTACACATGGCCACCTGCACCGCGTGAAGATACACCGATTGCAGCTGCTGCTGGCTGCGCAGCAGGCCGAGGCGGATATTGCACTATTCGGGCACACGCATCAGCCGGAATGCGGCTACGAGCAGGGGGTTTTGCTCTTCAATCCCGGCGCGTGCTCGGGCTATGGCGCGACCTGTGGGCTTATCACGGTCGAACACGGCATCCTGCGGGCCGATATTCTGTCGCTATGAGTGCAAAAACCTTGACATTTGCGCTGCCTGATGCTATCATATTGTCTTGTCAGCGGGCGACCGCGGACGCGAGGCAGCGCCCCGGCTGTGCGCCTGTAGCTCAGTTGGATAGAGCAACGGCCCTCTAAGCCGTGGGTCAGGGGTTCGAATCCCTTCAGGCGCGCCATCGTCTCATGGTGGGTATAGTTCAGCGGTTAGAGCGTCAGATTGTGGCTCTGAATGTCGTGGGTTCGATTCCCACTACCCACCCCATTTTCACTCATGACCGCACCATGATGGCTGCGGTTTTGTTACAGATTAGGGTTCCACAAACGCATATTGGGGTGTCGCCAAGCGGTAAGGCACGGGACTTTGACTCCCGCATTCGTAGGTTCGAATCCTGCCACCCCAGCCACAACAAAGCCCCCGCGATAGCGGGGGCTTTGCTGTGGCTGAAAATGCGGGGGATTCGAACCATGCGGTGTTAAATCACTCCCGCATTCTCTTGTTTGGGAACTCGGTTTTTGGGGGACATCATGGCGTTCTCTCGCATCAACAAGAAGATTGCCAGCATATAGCCGATAATGGGCGAAATGCCATATCCGATAAACGGAACGGGAAAATTCCCCAAAAATGTTGCGGCAATCATGACGAAGAAATAGATGCCCAACGCTTTAGCCTTCATGGAAGCATTCGAAAAATTCAGGAAGGGCAGCAACAAAACGCCCAACGAAAAAAGCCCAAAGACATAGTATGCAATCCCCATATCCCCGGCTAATGCGAGAATGCCTTCGACATGCGGTACCGCGTCCAACCCGTCTATGCGTATCCACACATAAGCGACGCAACCTATCAGCGCAGATAGGAGCGCATATTGGATTGCCTTGCTTTTCGTCTGCGTGAGCACTAGAAGGCCCATGGCCGCCGCAAACGCCGATAGCTGGGCGGCGTCTGGTTGCATGACCAGTATGACTGCGATCACCAACAGGATGGCTACGGAAACCGGCTCGATTTGATCCTGCCAAAGCTCGCTGATCATGAGGACGACGCCGGGCAGCATGATGCTGGATATATATAAACGAAAACTTCCGATTGACAGCCATCGATGCACACCATCCAGCCCACGGTCCAGAAAGGTCAGCGCCAAAAGCAAACAAGCGGCTACAAGCGTCGCGATCACAGCAGACGGTGCATAGCGCGCGGCTGTTTTTGTGTTGCGCAAGAAGAATAATACAAGTCCCAATACCAGATAGCAGATGATATTCTGCAAATAAACAGCGGAACTTATTTCGTTTCTTTGCATCACAATCGCGCCCAGGCACAAAGCGGGAATAGGTGCAAGTAAAGTAATGACAGCCTTTTTATGCATGTTTCGCTCCTTGATCCACGGTCATTGTTGGATGTAAGTGTATCATGGTTTCAAAAAAATGGCCACTGATCATTGTGGCTATCTCGCGAAATTCCCCCTTGATGATAGGAGGTGACACATATAGCACATGGCCGCGGAGCAACCCAAAGCGGTGCAGGCTGAAAATGCAGGGGGATTCGAACCGTGCGGGCGCGAGCGGCAATGTCATATGTCTTGACAGGGGAAGCATTGCGCTATATGCTTTGCACAGATTCGGTATTAGGAAGGGCGAGATCTAGCTGGGCAATCTATGTGTGAAGGAATGATCGAGAAATGAAGAAAGCGTCTCTGGTTCTCGCATTGCTTGTATCCTGTGTGGCACTGGTAGCCAGCGCGCAAGAAGTTTCCCCTGAACAGGCGGCGCTGGATTCGCTAGCCTCCATTCAGCCATTTGGCGACGGCGCGCTGTATATGATGGATAGCAAGGTGGACTATAAATTGGATCCTCTCCTGGCGGCAGGCGTTGGCAGCGACCTAGAATACCTGGGCTATGCCATGCGCACCGTCATGTGCGGGCGGCAGATCCAAATGACGACCACCGAGATCGGCTGCTCCTCGTTTACGGCGCAGACCGAAACCGGCGCTCATCTGCTGGCGCGAAACTTCGATTTGGCGATGCCTGTGCTGCCCATGTTGGTGGAGGCCAACCCCAGCGATGGATATGCCTCTCTGTCCATTGCGGACTTGGAGTTCGTTGGCCTGACTGCGCTGACCGGCATGCCGGAAGATACCGAGGCTCGCTATGCGGCGCTGTGCGCCCCGTATCTGCCGCTGGATGGCGTGAATGAAAAGGGCCTGGCTGTCAGCGTGATGTATTTGGATGGCGATCCGACGCGGCAGGATACCGGCAAGCCGAAAATCCTGACCATGCTGGCCATCCGCATGCTGCTGGACAAGGCCGCTACCGTCGAGGAAGCTGTCGCGCTACTGGAAAAGTATGACATGCAGTCCTCCGGCAGCAACGGCAGCTTCCACTTCATGATCGCCGACCGCAGCGGCAGGGCAGTGGTGGTGGAGTATCCGCAGAATCAAATGGTGGTGCTGGAGCAGAACATCGCTACAAATTTCTACCTATCGGACGGCTTTGGCCACGGCCAGGATCGGTATGAAACGATCCGGGCAGCTTGCGCTGCCGCGCCGAACGGCGTGATGAGCGAAGAGGAGGCCATGCAGGTGCTCAAGAGCGCTTCGCAGCCGCTGTCCGACGACAAAACCAGCTATACGCAGTGGTCGGCGGTATACAACCTGGAATCGTTGCAGGTAAGCATCGCGATCAAAATGGACTATGATGCCATCTACTATTTTTCGATCGCCGAGGTGTGTGACTAGCAAAAGGATGGGAGGGGCCTTGATGTCTGCCGTGGATGCGTACATCGCGCGGTTCAATCCGGAGGTACAGCAGAGGCTGCGGTGCATACGACAGACCGCCCGCGATGTCTTTGGAGATGTGGAAGAAAAAATATACTACGGCTATCCAACCATCTGCGTGAATGGCCATGAGGTTATGTTTTATGGCGCGTACAAAGACCATGTGTCGATTTGCGTAGGATATGACTGGATCGACTTTCTGAAAGTACAGTTTCCGCAACTGGACTACACGAGGGCGACCATCAAATTTCCGCACAGCGAGCCGCTGCCCGAGGACGTTGTGCGAGTGGTGTGCGAATTGCTGACCAATGGCCTGCGTCCTGTGGCCAAGATGGGCAATCGGTAAGGAGAGAAGCAATATGGTGGTTTTGTCAGCGGAGCTAACGTTTCGCATCGCGCATGCCCGTTCGCTCAAGGACAAGCGCCAGGTTTGCCGTAGCCTGATCGACGGGGCAAAGCACAAATTCAACGTTGCGATTGCCGAAGTCGATACGCAGGACGCGCATCAAACACTGACCCTCGGCGTGGCAGTGGTCTCCGCCGCAGGGCATCACGCCCGGGACATGCTGGATGCTGTGATCCGCTACCCGGAGGGAAACGCGCAGGCCGAACTCATCGGCGCGCAAGAGGATGAATCATTCACGTAAGGAACGAAACGCAAAACCGCTTGAAATCAAGCGGTTTTGTTTGTGCTCTCGGCTCGCGCACGTTTTGATTCTTGCATATTTTCCTGCATTTTTTGTCTCAGAATATTCATATCCATTGCCATTAGAGGAAAAATATGCTAGAATATTGGAAAATGGGTAGAATGTGTTCATTTGCGAATAACGACGAATTGAGGGCTGACAGAATGAAGAATTTCCGCAGACAACTTGCTATGGTGATGGTCTTCGCATTGCTGTTTACCGCGATGCCGTGGACGAGCATGCTGGCGAACGACAACGTCCCGGAAGAGACGGTCGAAGTGACGCCGGTGCCCGTGGAGGAGCCAACGCCCGAGCCTACGGAAGAGCCAACCCCCGATCCAACGGAGGAACCGACTGAAGAGCCCACCGAGGAACCGACTGAAGAGCCCACCGAGGAGCCGACGGAAGAACCCACCGAGGAACCGACGGAAGAACCTACGGAGGAGCCGACGGAGGAACCCGCCGAGGAGCCGACCGAAGAGCCCACCGCCAAACCAACGGAGCAGCCCACCGCTGAACCGACGGCGGAGCCCACCGCCGAGCCCGAGCTGCCGTATGCGGTGGAGAACGGTTGGCAGTATGTCGTAGATGAGCAAGATGAGTTTGCGCAAATCGTGGGCATAGAGGATGCGACCCACACCATGGAAGTGCCGCTGCAGCTGGGCGGATACTGGGTGAAGGGCATTGCCGCGAACGCGTTCACGCCCAGCGCCGCGCTGAAGGTTATTTCCATCCATGGCAACGTGCAGGCCATTGCGCCGGATGCTTTTGCGGGCGTAACGCTGCAAACCATATTGGGTTTTAACGGATCCGCTGCCGAGCGCTATGCGACGGCACAAAACGTGCCCTTTGAAACGGAATCGGACGAGACGCTGCCGGAAGGCGTTGTGGATCTGAGCTACTTGCCCGCCAGCGAGTACGGTGTGGAGGAAAGCGGCGTTCGCTTGCAGCTATTGGCGGCCAAGCAGCTTTCCGCTGGCGATGTGTTCGCGCTGCC